>CAVEDI010000128.1:0-17943 GCA_963614405.1 Oscillospiraceae bacterium
TGAACAGTCGCAGCATATCCATTTTGAGAACACGAATAGGTGGAGCACCAAACAGCTCGTTACCATGGCGCTGATGTGTGCCTTGGGCGCCCTGTTTATGTACGTGCAGCTGCCTATCCTTCCTTCGGCGCCGTTTTTGACGTATGACCCGTCGCTGGTGCCGGCGATGGTGTGCGGGTTTGCGTATGGTCCTGGCGCCGGCACTGCTGTTGCCGCTATGGCAATCGTTATCCATGCGCTCACCACGGGTGACTGGGTCGGCGCGCTTATGAACCTGGTTGCCACGCTGGGCTACATTCTGCCCGCGGCTATCGTCTACCAGAAGATGCATACCTATAAGGGTGCCGTGATTGGCCTGGCGCTCGGCGTCATTGCCGCTACGGCGTTGTCTATGGTCGCGAATCTGACCATCGGCGTTTGGTTCTGGTATGGCTCGGCCGATGCGATTCTTCCGCTCATGCTTCCCGCTGTTTTGCCGTTTAACCTCATCAAGACCGTGCTTAACTCGGTGTTGACGCTGGTGGTGTATAAAGCAGTCTCCAACCTCATCACGCCTAAAAAGGACCAGGTCAAAGGCCGCGCATGATTGAGTGTCGGGGCGTTTCCTTTAGCTATGACGGTGCCGTGTCGGCACTCGACGGCGTCGATCTGAACATCGAGGATGGCGAGTTTTTCTGCATCCTCGGTGGCAATGGGTCGGGCAAGTCGACGTTTGCCAAGCATCTGAATGCGCTGTTGCAGCCCGATGCGGGCACGGTACGCATCAACGGCATGGATGCGTCCGACCCCGAGCTGGTCTACGACATTCGTTCGACCGCGGGCATGGTATTCCAGAATCCCGACGACCAGCTGGTGGCAACGCTTGTCGAAGATGACGTTGCGTTTGGTCCCGAAAACCTTGGCGTGCCATCGGCGCAAATTGCGCAGCGCGTACGCGAGGCGCTGAAGGGTGTGGGCCTGGTGGGCTTTGAGCGCCACGAGACCCATGCGCTTTCGGGCGGCCAAAAGCAGCGCGTGGCGCTTGCCGGCGTGCTCGCCATGGAACCGCGCGTGCTTATCTTGGACGAGGCTTCCTCGATGCTCGATCCGCGTGGACGCAAGGGCCTCATGAAGGCTTGCCGCGCGTTGCACGCTCGCGGCATGACCATCGTGATGATTACGCACTTTATGGAGGAGGCTGCCGAGGCCGATCGTGTCGCGGTGTTTCGGGCGGGGCACGTTGCCATGCTCGGTACGCCCGAGGAAATTTTGACGCGGGCGGATGAGCTTGCGCAGCTCAACCTGGATATGCCGGAGTCGTGTCGTTTGGGCGTGGCGCTTCGTGCGAAGGGCGTGCCCGTTTATGCGCAGGTGCGCGAGGCGGATATGGTCGCCGGTATAGCGCAGGCTTATGCCGAGCGGAGTAGGACAGGCATCGCCGGGCGGCCTTTCGCATTCGATCCTCGTATTCCCGACAACGTTTCCTCTGCGCTCGATGGCGCAGACGCGCTGGAGCCCGTTATCGAGATTTCGCACCTTTCGTTTAGCTATTCGCTGAGCGCCCGCGAGCGCCGCCGCTGGCATAAGCGCTCGGCCACTGCGGGCAAATCGAGCAAACAGGCTCTCTGGGGAAACGACCCAAGCAGCCCGTGGGCGCTGCGCGATGTATCGCTGACGGTGCGTCGCGGCGAGTTCCTGGGCTTGGCAGGTCATACCGGTTCGGGTAAGTCGACGCTGGTCCAGCATCTCAACGGTTTGATTCGCCCCCAGGAGGGATCCGTTCGCGCGCTGGGGCTCGATCTGTCAAACAAGAAAGACGCCGCCGCGGTTAAGGCCAAGGTCGGCGTGGTGTTTCAATATCCTGAGCGTCAGCTGTTTGCCGAAACCGTGGCGCAGGACGTGGCGTTTGGTCCGCATAACCTTGGCTTGCCGCAAGATGAAGTCGACCGTCGTGTCGAGTCATCGCTCTCACGCGTGGGCCTCGACCTTTCCACGGTCGGCGACAAGAGTCCCTTTGAGCTTTCGGGCGGTCAGCAACGGCGTGTGGCATTCGCCGGCGTGCTCGCCATGGAGCCCGAAGTCCTGGTGCTCGATGAGCCCATGGCGGGGCTCGATCCGGCTGCGCGCAGGGATTTCCTTGAGCTTATCGATCGACTTCACCGCGATGGCCTGACCGTTGTCATGGTTTCGCATAGTATGGATGACCTGGCCAATTGCTGCGACCGTATTGTCGTGATGAACGAGGGCGCGGTGTTTGCCGAGGGCACGCCCGCTCAGGTTTTTGCGCATGCCGATGAGCTTAAATCAATCGGCTTGGGCGTTCCCGCCGCCCAGCGTATGGCGCTGGCGCTTACGGAGGCGGGCGTGCCGCTGCGCTTTGACGGCCTCTATACGGTTGAGTCGCTGACAGACGAGTTGGTGGACCTGCTAATCGGTTGCTCGGGCGGTCCTTCTAACGTCGCGGACATTGCTAAATTCAAGACGGTCGCGCGAGAGAAGGGCTGCTAATGGAGGCGTTTTCGTTTGGCAGCTACTATCCCGGCGATAGTGCGATCCACCGCCTGGACCCGCGAACTAAGTTGCTCTTGGGCTTTGTGTTTCTGATCACGACGCTGACCGTCGGCGGCTTCCGCGGACTGGCCCCTGTCGCAATGTTTGTCGTGCTGATCTATGCCGTGTCTCGGGTGCCGGTTCGTCGCGTTCTGTCGTCGATGGCGCCGCTGCTGGCAATCGTCGTCGTGGTCGCGGTGCTCAACTTGTTTACCGACCAGAGCGGGCGCATTCTGTGGCAGCTCGGCTTTTTGCAGATAAGCGAGGGCTCGCTGCATTCCGCCGCCTTTATGGCGTGCCGCCTGACCTTGATGATGGCCGGTATGAGCGCTATCACGCTCACCACGCCGACGCTCGACCTCACCGCGGGCTTTGAGCGCCTGCTCGCACCGTTTGCGCGTGTGGGACTTCCTGCGCACGAGCTCGGCATGATCATGGGTATCGCGTTGCGCTTTATGCCGCAGTTCGCTACCGAGATGAAGCAGACGGCGGACGCGCAGGCAAGCCGCGGTGCACGCGTGACGGGAGGCCCGCTCGGCGGCGTGCGTATGCTCGGCAGTGTGGCGATTCCGCTGTTTGCGGGTGTGTTCCGCCATGCCGAGACGCTGTCTGCTGCCATGGATGCACGCTGCTATCACGGCGAGCAGGGCCGCACGCGCCTGCATGCGCTTGCATTTGGCCGCGGCGATACGTTGGCGGCGGTGGTGACGGCGTTGCTGCTCATCTGCGTCATCGTCATCAATCTTCAACTTGTTTAGGCGCGATTCGAGCGCAAGAAAGGGGTCCCTATGACCGACAGCGACCGCACGGCTCAGCTTGAGCGCGCCTGTTCGTATCTCAGGCGCATTCCGGCGTGGTATCTGGCCACGACCGATGTGGCCGACGGACATCAGCCCCGCGTGAGACCGTTTTCGTTTGCCATGGTCGATGACGGTAAACTGTGGTTTTGCACGTCGCGCGACAAGGATGTGTGGGCCGAGCTCAGCGCGAATCCCAAGTTTGAGCTCTCGGGCTGGAAGCCGGGGGAATGTTGGATCGTGTTGACCGGCGAGGCCGCACTTGAGGACGACGCAGTTGCGAGCGACAAGGTGCGTCAAGCGGGTTTTAAGCACATGGTGGGCATCGGCGAGGAACACGAGAGTGCCAACGACGGCCGCCTTGCTTTCTTTTCGGTCCGCAACATTGCCGCGCGCTTCTGTGATATCGACGGCAGCGAGGAGCGCCTGGAGCTCTAGCTCACACAAACCAGGCTCTCAAACTGGCTAGTACAGGAGGACACATGGACGGATTGAATACGGTGTTGGAGTATCTGACGTCGGTGCCGGCGTGGTATCTGGCGACGAGCGTGGACGGGCAGCCGCATGTGCGTCCGTTCTCGTTTGCGCAGATCCAGGGCGGCAAGCTGTGGTTTGTGACGGCGCGCACCAAGGATGTGTGGCAGGAGCTGCTGCAAAACCAACGCTTTGAGGCCACGAGTTGGTGGCCGGGCCATGGCTGGCTTATCTTGCGCGGGCGTGCCGGCTTGGATGACCGGGCTTTAGACGAAATGCGCGAAGCCGGGTGGAAGCATCTAGAGCACCTGGGCGAGCACTATGAGGGGCCTAACGACCCCACGCTCGTCTTCTTTAGCGTCGAGGATCCCGAGGCTTTTATCTGCAATCACGACGAATGGGTGCCGGTCGAGCTCTAGCCAGCTGGCTCATCCTAACAACTTGGTTTTCGCTTGGGCGGGCCCCGTATTGCCCGGCGCCGTTAGGAGCGCCGGTCAATACGGGGCCCGCTCCATTTGTCAATTCCTTCAAGCGAATGTGTCGGGAATGTTTCAATGCATGAATATACAAGCCATTTACGTGTTCATGCATCTTTTGGTGCTAAAGTTTCAACCCACTTCATAACAACCACTGCGAAATGCGCATCGGTGCATAAATCGCAGACAAGGAGTCTGATATGTCTTTGAAGGTTGGAATCGTCGGCGCGGCTGGATATGCCGGCGCCGAACTCATTCGCCTCGTGCTTGGCCATCCCGAGTTTGAACTTGTCGCCATTACGTCCAACGCCGATGCCGGCCAGCCGCTGTCCGCGGTGTATCCGAGCTTTGCTGGCGTGAGCGATCTGGTTTTCACCACGCATGACGCCCCCGAGCTTAAATCCTGCGACGCCGTCTTCTTGGCCGTGCCGCACACGGCTGCCATGGCACAGGTGCCCGCACTGCTTGCATCTGGCGTCTCCTGCTTCGATCTTTCGGCCGATTACCGTCTGAGCGACGCGTCTGTCTTTGAGGCATGGTATGCCGCCGAGCACACGAGCCCCGAGTTGCTCAAGACCCGCGCTTTTGGCCTGCCCGAGCTGTTCTGCCAGGACTTAGAGACCGCTGCTTCCAGCCATGCCGCTGGCAGGCCCGTGTTGGTCGCCTGCGCCGGTTGCTATCCCACCGCAACGAGCCTTGCTGCCGCTCCCGCCGTGCGCGCCGACTGGGTTGCCCAGAGCGGCCCCGTAATCGTCGATGCCATTAGCGGCGTGACGGGTGCCGGTAAGTCCTGCAACGCCCGCACCCACTTTTGCAGCGCGGACGAGAACCTGGAAGCCTATGGCGTGGGTAAACATCGTCATACGCCCGAGATTGAGCAAATCCTTGGCTTAACCGATCGCGTCGTCTTTACCCCGCATCTGGCACCGCTCAAGCGCGGCCTGCTCTCCACGGTGACGATGCCGCTTACGCCGCAGGCTATCGATACCTTGACCCTTGAGGACGTTGTCGACTATTACAAGCAGTTCTACGCTGGACGCACCTTTGTGCGTGTGCTCGACGCCGGCCAGCAGCCCAAGACGGCTTCGGTCGTCGGCACCAACGCCGCCCAGATTGGCCTCGCGCTCAACAAGCGCGCGGGCGTGCTGGTGGCGACGGGCGCCATCGACAATCTGTGCAAGGGCGCTGCGGGCCAAGCGGTCCAGTGTGCCAATATCGTCTTTGGCTTTGACGAGCGACGAGGCTTGCCCACAGTGGCGTGCCCGGTGTAGCACATTCGATTGTTAACGATTTGGTAGTCGGGCATCGAGTGGGGCGCCACTCTTAAGCTGGTCTCATGATTACGACTGGCATGGCGCACCAACCGATGTCCGTTTTTTGTTTGACATAAGGAGTCATAAAGACGATGAATACCGAGCTGTTTGATATCAAGATTCGCGCCGTCGAGGGCGGCGTTACGGCTGCGGCCGGCTTTAAGGCCGCAGGCATCCATGCGGGATTTCGGAAGAATCCCGAGCGTCTGGATTACGCGCTCGTCGTGCCCGATAAACCCTGTCCCGGTGCCGGCGTGTTTACCACCAATCGCTTTTGCGCGGCGCCCGTGCAGGTGAGCCGTGCCAACCTGGGCGGTGCCGACAAGGGTTACGGAATCATCGCCGGCGTTTCGGTCAACTCTGGCAATGCCAACGCCGCCACGGGTGAGACCGGCCTTGCATGCGCGCGCGAGACGTGCAGCATCGCATCGCAGGTCATCGGCTGCGAGCCCAAGCAGATTCTGGTTGCCTCCACGGGTGTGATTGGCCAGATTCTGCCGATCGACACGTTTGAGACCGCCATTCCTGCTGCCTACGAGGCGCTCTCCGCCCACGGTGGCGCCGATGCCGCTCGCGCCATCATGACGACCGACACGCACTCCAAGGAGTACGCCGTGTCCTACGTCAGTGAGGCTGCGGGTCATGCGAGCAATGTCTATACGGTAGGCGGAATGTGCAAGGGCTCGGGCATGATCATGCCCAACATGGCCACCATGATCGCAGTCATCACTACCGATGCCCCCGTCGAGCCTGCGGCACTTCATGCCCTGCTGCTCTCGACCGTCAAGCAGACCTTTAACAAGGTAACGGTCGATTCCGACACCTCGACCAACGACACCTGCATCATGCTTGCCTCCGGCGCCGCTGCCGCAGATGCCGAGCCTATCGTCGAGGGCTCCGATGCCTTCGACGAGTTGGCATTTGCCGTGCACGAGGTGTGCGAGAGCCTGGCGCGCAATATCGCCGCCGATGGCGAGGGCGCATCCAAGCTTGTTACGGTCAACGTTACCGGCGCCGTGAACGACGAGGAGGCCGATATCGCCGCTCGCGCCGTTGCCAACTCGCCGCTCGTTAAGACCTGCATCGCCGGCCACGACTGCAACTGGGGCCGCGTCGCCATGGCACTCGGCAAGTGCGGCGTGAAGTTTAATCAGGAAGACGTTTCCATCGACATGATGGGCATGCCTGTCTGTCGCGATGGTCTGACTGTTCCCTTTGACGAGGACGAGGCTCTACGACGTTTCGAGGCGCCCGAGATCGTGATCTCGGCCGACCTGGGCGCAGGCGACGCGGCAACGACCGTGTGGACCTGCGACCTCACGCACGAGTACATCTCCATTAACGGTGACTACCGTTCCTAGATTCCAGGCACGCTGCGCATCTTGCCGCGATTGCGGACAGCGGAGCACGGCGCGATAACGATACGAAAGACGAGGCAGATTATGAAATTCGCACGCGATTGTCGTTCGAGCGAATCCAACGAAGCAACCGCGCAGCTGCTGTTCGAAGCGCTGCCGTGGATTAAGAACCTGACCGGCAAGACGGTTGTTATCAAATATGGCGGAGCCGCCATGGTTGATGAGCAGCTGCGCCGCGACGTGATGAGCGACATCGTTTTGCTCAAGATCATCGGTATGCGCCCCGTCATCGTGCATGGCGGTGGCAAGGCTATCAACGAGGCGCTGAGCCATTACGATATTCCCGTCGAGTTTAAGAACGGCCAGCGCGTGACCACGCCGGCGACTATGGATATCGTGCGCGAGGTGCTGGGCGGCAAGGTCAACCAAGAGCTGGTTGCTGCCATCAACCACCACGGCAACCTGGCCGTGGGCGTGTCGGGCAGCGATGCCGGCACGCTCATCGCCGAGCCGCTCGACTCCGAGCTCGGTCGCGTGGGCAAAGTGACGCACGTCAACACCGACTATATCGAGCGCTTACTCGATAGCGAGTACATCCCCGTCATCGCTACCGTCGCGGCGGGGGAGGACGGCGGTTTCTTCAACATCAACGCCGACACCGCCGCCGGTGCCGTTGCCGCGGCGCTCCACGCGCATAAGGCAATCTTTTTGACCGACGTCGATGGCCTGTACAAGGACTTTAGCGACAAGGACTCGCTTATCTCCAACCTAACGCTCGACGAGGTCAACGAAATGCTCTACGGCGGCGAGGTCGATAAGGGCATGATTCCTAAGCTGCGTGCGGCCGTCGATGCGCTTACCGGCGGCGTATTTCGTGCCCACATCATTAACGGTACCACGCCGCATTCGCTGCTCCTGGAGCTGCTGACCGATGCCGGCGTCGGCACCGTGATCCATTCCACCGAGACGGCTTACGAGTTCGATACGCATCCGCATCCGCTTTCGACGTTTGCTGCGCGTCTGACCGAAAACCTTGACGAGGTCGAGAAGCTTCAGACGGTCTAGCTGACCCGCAGCCGCCCCATTCCTGCACCCATAGCCCCGCGCCGTCTGGCGCCCAACGAAAGGCATCCCATGTCACTTGCAGCTCAGCAATCGCTTGAATCCCATTACGTTATGCATACCTTTGGCCGCTCTCCGGTCGAGTTTGTCGAGGGTCACGGCATGAAGCTCACCGGCGACGATGGCCGTGAGTACCTCGACTTTCTTGCCGGCATCGGCGTGTGCAGCCTAGGTCATGGCGACCCGGCTGTGCTCTCGGCGCTCGAGGCACAGACCAAAAAGCTCATGCATGTCTCCAATTACTTCTACATTGAGCAGCGCGGACAGGTCGCGGCGCTGCTGTCCAAGCTTGCTAACGACGACGTAGATGGTGCGCGCGTGCTTGCCGATGCCATTGTCGCCGGCGATGAGACCACGGCAGCTGCTCTTGGTGCCCCGGCTGCGGATGAGCAGGTTTGGGAGACCTTCTTTGCCAACTCTGGCGCCGAGGCCAACGAGGGCTCGATGAAGCTCGCGCGCCTGTACGCCAAGCGTGCCGGTAATGGCGGCAACACCATCGTGTGCATGCGCGGCGGCTTCCACGGCCGTACGCTCGAGACCATTGCCGCCACCATGCAGGATTGGCTGCAGGACAGCTTCCGCCCGCTGCCGGGTGGCTTTGTGGCCTGCACGCCCAACGATGTGGACGAGCTGCGTGCGATCTTTAAGCAGCTGGGGAGCGAGATTTGTGCCGTGATGCTCGAGCCGATCCAGGGTGAGAGTGGCGTGCACCCCATGACCGAGGAGTTTATGGCTACGGCGCGCGACCTGGCACACGAAGTGGGCGCCGTGCTTATCGCCGACGAGGTCCAGTGCGGCATCTTCCGCTCCGGCAAGCCGTTTGCGTTCCAGACCTATGGCGTGGAGCCCGACATCATGAGCCTTGCCAAGGGCATTGCCGACGGCGTGCCCATGGGTGCCGTCGTGGCAAAGAAGGAGATTGCCGACGTGTTTAAGCCGGGCGACCACGGCTCGACCTTTGGCGGTAGCTGCTTGGCCGTCGCGGCGTGTGCCGCGACGCTCTCCGCGCTTGTGCGTGGCGATTATGCCGACCATGCTGCCAAGGTGGGTGCCTATATGGAGGCAAAGCTCGCCAAGCTGCCGCACGTGACCGAGGTACGTGGCCGCGGCTTGATGCTCGGCTGTGATTTGGATGATGCCGCGGGCGACGCGCATGATGTTGTTGCCCGCGCGCTGGCCGCCGGTGCCGTGATCAACGCTACAGGTGCCCATACGCTGCGTTTCTTGCCGCCGCTCGTCTGCGAGGAGGCCGACGTGGACAGCCTGATCGAGATCCTGTCGGGTGTCTTGGGCTAACGCAGCGCAATAACTCAATTTGGACCGGGTTCCGGACTGTGGGCGTGTCCTATGCGGCATGATTCAGCGGTCTGGAGCCCGTTTTGCCTTAGATTTGCTAAGGCAGGGAGACCTGCTGGTCAAAAAACATCAAATATGAGTACTGTTACCGATTTGGTAGCAGCAATTTTGGACTAATAAGGCCAGATAGCAAGTCGAAATGGCGATGAAAGCACGATTTTGATCCAACTGTTAGTCCTTATAATGGACATATGTTGCGTAACTTAAGCAAATACTGTCTATTTATATGTTGCAAACAAAGTAGCAGTACTCATTTTTGCCATTTTTTGACCACGGCCTTTGTGACAGACGTGCTGGCGGGTTCGAATCCCATGCGCTGGGCCTGAAAAAGGAAAGGCCTCCATCGCTGGAGGCCTAACAATTCAGTGGTGGGCGATGAGGGATGTCCGCGTGCGGCTGGCGCCGCCCGCGCCCCGCTTCGTCGCTCCGCTCCTCGCGTGCTGCGCTGGAAAACGCTTCGCGTTTCCTCAGCTCCGCACCCTTGCGGGTTCGAATCCCACGCACCGGGCACAAAAAAGAAAGGCTCCCATTGCTGGGAGCCTATCAAATCAGTGGTGGGCGATGAGGGATTCGAACCCCCAGCCTTGTGCGTGTAAAGCACCTGCGCTAACCGTTGCGCCAATCGCCCGTGCGGAGAGAGTATAGCAAAACAATCGCCCCATTCACCTCATATCCATTAAAGGTAACTCGCGCGTGTCACAGCGGAGCTGATTCAGTTGAGATTGCCTGAACATTCCGCCCCTCTTTACGCCCTCGGGTATACTCAAAAGCTACTGATTCGATTTGATGCCCAGCAACAGCAGAGGGGATAGTATATGTGCGGTTTTGTCGGTTTTGTCGGTGGGACGGATAACCAATCCGAGGTGCTCACCAAGATGATGGACCGCATCGTCCATCGCGGTCCCGACATGGGCGGTCAGTTTATCGACGGCCGCGTTGCCCTGGGCTTCCGCCGCCTGTCGATCCTCGACCTGACCGAGGCCGGCGCTCAGCCCATGGCCAACGAGGACGGCAGCGTCGTCATTGTCTTCAACGGCGAGATCTACAACTTCCAAGAACTCCGTTCCGAGCTCGAGGCCAAGGGCTACAAGTTCCACTGCGGCGCCGACACCGAGAGCCTCCTACACGGCTACGAGGAGTGGGGCGAGGCCGTACTCGATCGTTTGCGCGGTATGTACGCCTTCGTCATCTGGGACAAAAAGAAGAATAAGCTTTTTGGCGCCCGCGACATCTTTGGCATCAAGCCGCTTTACTACTATCCCATGGCCGATGCGGGCGACGGCGCTCCGGGCGTGCTCTTTGGTTCCGAGATCAAGAGCTTCCTGGACTACCCGCACTTCCACAAGGCGGTCAACAAAAAGGCTCTGCGTCCGTACATGACGCTGCAGTATTCGGCGACTGAGGAGACCTTCTTCGAGGGTGTCTACAAGCTGCCGCCGGCGCACTACTTTACCGTCGATATCTCGACCGGCAAGATGAACATCGAGCGCTACTGGGATTGCGATTACTCTGCCGTCGAGAAGCCATTCGAAGAGTATGTCGATGAGCTGGACGAGGTCGTGCACGAGAGCGTCGAGGCCCATCGCATCGCCGACGTCAAGGTCGCGTCGTTCCTCTCCGGTGGCGTCGACTCCAGCTACATCGCCGCTTGCCTCATGCCCGACAAGACCTTCTCGGTGGGCTTTGACTACAAGAACTTCAACGAGACCAACTACGCCAAGGAACTTTCCGATAAGCTCGGCGTCGAGAACGTTCGCAAGATGATTACCGCCGACGAGTTCTTCGGTGCGCTCGAGGACATCCAGTATCACATGGACGAGCCGCAGTCCAACCTGTCTTCCGTGCCGCTGTGGTTCTTGGCCGAGATGGCCCGCAAGGACGTCACCGTGGTGCTTTCGGGCGAAGGCGCCGACGAGCTCTTTGGCGGCTACGCCTACTACGAGGACACGGTCCCGGTGCGCAAGTACAAAAAGATGGTGCCGCTGCCCATCCGTCGCGCGCTCGGTAACCTGGCGCTGCATATGCCGTACTTCAAGGGCCATAACTTCCTGGTCAAGGGTGCCGAGATTCCCGAGAAGTCGTTCCTGGGACAGGCTCTGGTATGGCCGGAGCGCGAGGTCGACGGCGTTCTCAAGCCCGAGTACAACACCGGCGACGGCGCCTTCGAGCTCGCTGCACCCATCTACGCACGCGTGAAGGGTCAGCCCGAGCTGGTCAAGAAGCAGTACCTGGACATGAACATGTGGCTCCCGGGCGACATTCTGCTCAAGGCCGACAAGATGTGCATGGCGCACTCGCTGGAGCTGCGCGTGCCCTTCCTGGACCGCAAAGTCATGGAGTTCGCCGAGCATATTCCCGACCGCTACCGTATTAACGAGAACGGCAACAAACAGGTACTCCGCCACGCTGCCAACAAGTCGCTGCCCGATGAGTGGGCCACCCGTCCCAAGGTGGGCTTCCCGGTGCCGATTGTCTACTGGCTGCGCGAGCAAAAGTGGTACGACTATGTCAAGGAGTACTTCACCGCGCCGTGGGCAAGTGAGTTCTTCAATACCGACGAGCTCATGCACCTGCTCGATCTGCACTTTGCGGGCAAGGGCGATTTCCAGCGCAAGATCTATACGCCGCTCGTGTTCCTAGTGTGGTACAAGCGCTTCTTTATCGACGAGGGCCAGCCTTCTGTTCAGGCTGCCTAGCCTCGGCTTACGAACGCCTGCGCGTAATGGCTCCTCCGGGAGCCGTTTTTGCGCGAGCACGTTTCAGTTACTATGAAAACCGTCCCTGCCAAATGGCTGAGAAAGGTGAAAGATGCACCATTCGGATTCCGCGACCGTGACCACGGTCGATACGCTTGCCAAGCTGCTCGATGTGTGCGGCGAGCTGCGCGCATCAGAGCAGGTTGACGAGCGTGCCGTGACCGGCTGCTCGTTTGATTCGCGCGCGGTCTCGGCAGGTGACGTGTTCTTCTGCAAAGGTGCTGCCTTTAAGCCCGCGTTTTTGAGCATGGCGCTCGATGCGGGCGCCGTCGCATTTGTGTGCGAGGAGTCGCTGGTCGAGTCTCTGGAGCCGCTGGCGAAGGAGAACGGTGCTGCGATGCTGGTTGTTGATAGTGTTCGCACGGCCATGGCCCTGTTGCCGCCGGAGGTCTACGACCGTCCCGACCACGACGTCAAGATCGTGGGCATCACCGGCACCAAGGGAAAGACCACGGCCGCTTTTATGCTCCAGTCGATTATCAAAGCGGCGGGCGAGTCCTGCGGCATGATCGGCTCGGTGAGTACCGACGATGGCATCGAGTGCTACGAGAGCACCAATACTACGCCCGAGGCCCCCGAGGTCTGGCGCCATATCGCCAACTGCCGCACGTCCGGTCGCCAGTCCATGGTCATGGAGGTTTCGAGCCAGGCGCTCAAGTACCAACGCGTCGAGAATCTGCCGTTTGACGTGGCGTGCTTCCTCAACATCGGCCGCGACCACATCTCGCCGATCGAACACCCCACGTTTGAGGATTATTTTGAGAGCAAACTCAGGATCTTTGACCAGGCAAAGACCGCCGTGGTGAATCTAGGCACCGAAGAGGTTGACCGTGTGCTAGAGGCAGCGTCGACGGCCGAGCGCTTGGTGACCGTTGGCGTCGAGCATCCCGAGGCAAGTCTGTGGGCGAGCGACGTACGCATGGTCGGCTTTAGCATCGAGTTCAACTTGCATGGCCTGTGTGCCGACGAGTCCGAGGCGGGGGAGAAGGTTCTGCTGGGTATCGCGGGAGACTTTAACGTGGAAAACGCGCTGGTCGCTATCGCCGCTGCGCGCGAGATCGGCATCGGTATCGATGCCATCAAGAAGGGCCTCTCCAAACTGCGTGTACCGGGCCGTATGGAGGTCGTGGAGTCGAAGGACGGCCGCGTGATCTGCGTCGTCGACTACGCGCACAACCAGCTTTCGTTCCGTTCGCTTTTCTCGTCGGTCAAGCGCGCGTTTCCCGCCAGCCCGGTCGTTGCGGTGTTTGGTGCCGCTGGCGGCAAGGCGCAGGAGCGCCGTGAGCAGCTTCCGCGCGAAGCCGCACCATATTCCGACCTGATGATCTTTGCCAACGAGGACCCGGCTCACGAGGACCCGATGAAGGTCTGTCGCGAGCTTGCCGAACATGTCCCCGACGATACGCCGAACAAGATCATTCTCGATCGCGAAGCCGCTGTGTACGCGGCGTTCAAGGCGGCGCGCGAGGAGTACGTCAACCCCGATGCTCCTACCATTGTCTTGCTGCTGGCAAAGGGTGACGAGGAGCTCATGCACGTGGGCGACGAGTTCGTGCCCATCGAGAGCGACCTTTCGCTGGCCAATCGCCTGATCGATGTTACCCAGTTTGACTAATGAACCATGATGGCGGCGGCGCCCTGAGTGCGCTGTCGCCATAAGCGTGTTCCCTCAATCAAAACATGCCGTCCAAGTCCAAACCCTTCTACGTAAACGGAGTAACCATGTCCCACAATACCCTGCCGACCGTTGCCGAGCTTTCGGGCGAGATGCGCGAGCGCTTGGCCAAGGTCAAGTACGTCTTTACCGACCTGGATGCCACGATGCTCGCACCCGGCTCGTGCGTGCTGCGCGACAACGACGGCAACCCCTCGACCAAACTCGTCGAGGCCGTCGTGGCGCTCGCTCGCGCTGGTATTCAGGTGGTTCCCACCTCGGGCCGCAACCGTACCATGATCCACGAGGATGCGCGCGTGCTCGGCCTCAACTCCTACATCGGCGAGATGGGCGGCCTGGTCATGTACGACCTCAAAGCCAACGATTGGGAGTATCTGACCGGCGACATGCCCTACGACTCCTCTTGCGGCCTCACGCCGCACCAGGTGATCGAGCAGACCGGCGTGTGCGAGAAGATCCTCGCCCGCTGGCCGCACAAGATCGAGTATCACAACGACATGTCGACCGGCTACAAGTACCGTGAGGTCACCGTCGGCATGCGCGGCGATGTGCCCGACGATGAGGTTCAGGCCATCCTGGACGAGGCCGGCTGCGGTCTGATCTGGGCTTGCAACGGCCATCTGACTCACCTGTCCAAGCCGACGACGCTCGAGCTCGATCGCGTCGAGGACGGTCGCGCATTCAACATCAACCCCGCGGGCCTCAACAAGGGCGTCGCTATTGCGCGCTTCTGCGAGCACCTAGGGATCGAGCGCGAGGAGACGTTGGCGCTCGGCGATTCCGAGTCCGATTTCTACATGGCCGATCACGTGGGCACGTTCTGCCTGGTCGAGAATGGCCTGACGAGCGCCGGCGCGCCCGAGTTCCTGGCTGCCTGCGAGAACGCTTTCGTTACGCGCGGCAAAATTGTCGACGGTTGGGCGGCGACGGCAGAGCTGCTGGTCGCGGCGCGTTCGTAGCGCGGCGTCGCCGCACTTGGACATGTCTTTTCGAGAGAGACTGGTGAGGTAATGTCCGATATCGAGAATCCGGCAGGCGACACGCGCCCGATTGGCGTGTTCGATTCTGGTTTGGGCGGTCTGACGGTTGCGCGCGCGATTGCGACGGCGCTGCCGCACGAGTCCGTCTACTACTTTGGCGACACCAAGCGCTGCCCCTACGGCACGCGCACCGAGGATGAAGTGCGCTCGTTTGCGCTGCAGGCGGGCCGTTGGCTTTCGAAGCACGACGTCAAGATTATGGTCATCGCCTGCAACACGGCGACCGCTGCGGCCTTGCGTTTGGCCCAGCAGGTGCTCGACGTTCCCGTGATCGGCGTGATCGCGCCGGGTGCCCGTGCAGCAATCAACAGCACGCGTACGCGTCGCGTGGGCGTGCTCGCTACCAACCTCACCATTCGCTCGGGCGCCTACACGCGCGCCATTCAGGATCTAGATGCCGGCGTCGATGTATACGGCTGTCCTGCCTCGAGCTTTGTCGAGGTTGTCGAACACGAGCTCGCCTCGGGTGCACATCTGCAGGAACAGTGGCTTGAGAACGAGGACATCTTCGATACGCCTGCCGTGCGTGCGCTGGTGGGTGCCACGGTTGAGCCGCTGCGCGACCACGGTATCGATACCGTGGTGCTCGGCTGTACGCATTTCCCGCTGTTGGTGGGACCTATCCGCCATGCGCTGGGGCCTGGGGTGCGCGTCGTGAGTTCCGCCGAGGAGACCACACGCGAGCTGACCGATATCCTCACGCGCCGCGAGCAGCTGGCGGGCGACGACGCCGAGCCGCAGCATCGTTTTGCCACGACGGCCGATAACATTGCCGAGTTTGCGGTGGCGGGCAGCTTTATCTTTGGTCAGCCGCTCAAGAGCATCGAACATATCGATATCGATGAGCTGAAATAGATGTAAGGCAGCCGCCAAAGCCTTCGCCACATCTTTTGCCGAAAGGAAATTTCTATGGAGTACATGCAGGTCAACCGCGCCAACGGTCGCGCCGCCAACGAGTTGCGCCCCGTTAAGCTCACTCGTGGCGTCATGAAGCACGCCCACGGCTCGTGTTTGGCCGAGTTCGGCGACACACGCGTGCTGTGCGCCGCCACTATCGAGGAGGGCGTGCCGGGCTGGCGAAAGGGAGCTAAGGCCGGCTGGGTGACCGCGGAATACGCCATGCTGCCGGCGTCGACCGGCAAGCGCTGCAAGCGCGAGCACGCCAACCGCAAGGGCCGCTCCATGGAGATCGAGCGCCTCATTGGCCGCAGCCTGCGTACCGTCGTCAACATGAAGGCGCTCGGCGAGTACACCGTCACCGTCGACTGCGATGTGATTCAGGCCGATGGCGGCACGCGTACAGCGAGCATCACCGGCGCCTGGGTGGCGCTGCGCGACGCCCTCGCCATGTGGGTCGAGGCGGGCAAGATCGAGCGCATCCCGCTTATCGGCCAGGTGGCTGCCATCTCCATGGGCGTTGTCGACGGCAATACGCTGCTTGACCTCGATTATTCCGAGGACAGCCATGCCGAGGTCGACATGAACCTCGTCGCCACCGATACCGGTGAGATGATCGAGCTCCAGGGCACCGGCGAGCAGGCGCCCTTCGACCGCAAACGCCTCAACGCCCTGCTTGACCTGGGTGACAAGGGTGTCGCCGAGCTCATCGAGCTTCAGCGCCAAGCCATCGCCTAACCTGCCAAAAAGGGACAGGTTTATTTTGGTAGGTTTTATCTGCTGAAATGCTGCGTTGAAAGGTCCGATCGCCTGAGAGGGGAGAGGTCAAGTGCCCAAACGCCCCTCACGCGGCTTGTTATAGAGACAAGGAGGCCAGTCATGGCACTTGAGAAGATTGACATCGACACCCTCGACCCGGCGGCGACCATCGTCGTGGCAACGGGCAACGCCCATAAGCTCACCGAGATCGAGGCCATTTTGGGCAAGGTCATGCCCGAGGTGCGCTTTGTGGCGCTCGGCCAGCTGGGTGATTTTGAGGATCCCGAGGAAAACGGCACGACGTTTTTGGAGAACGCCATCATCAAGGCCCAAGCCGCGGTTGAGGAGACGGGCCTTATGGCCATTGCCGACGATTCGGGCTTGGTCGTCGACGCGCTGGACGGTGAGCCCGGTGTGTATAGCGCGCGCTATGCGGGCGTGCACGGCGACGATGCCGCCAACAACGCCAAGCTTCTCGTTAACCTGGAAGGCGTGGCAGATGAGGACCGCACCGCGCGCTTTATGAGCGTCGTCGCGCTCATCGACACGGATGGTCTGGTTACCTATGGCGAGGGCGCCTGCGAGGGCGTTATCGCGCGCGAGGGCCGCGGCGATCACGGCTTTGGCTACGACCCGCTGTTCCTGCCGGTCGACACGCCGGGCAAGACCATGGCCGAGCTGACGGCTGACGAGAAGAACGCCATCAGCCATCGTTTCCACGCGCTCGAGCATCTGTCCGCCAAGCTGACGGGCGAGGAGTAGACCGTGCGTGCGGTGGTGCAGCGCGTGCTCAACGCCGGCGTGACGGTCGACGGCGAGTGCGTGGGCCGCATTGGACGCGGCTACCTGGTGCTGCTGGGTGTGGGCCATGGCGATACGCGTGCCGAGGCCGACAAGCTGTGGGGCAAGCTCCGCGGGCTGCGTATCAACGAGGACGAGAACGGCAAGACCAACTTGGCGCTTGCCGATGTCGACGGCGAGGTGCTCGTGGTGTCGCAGTTCACGCTGTTCGCCGACTGCCGCCACGGTCGCCGTCCGTCGTTTACCGATGCAGGCGCGCCCGATGTTGCCAACGAGCTCTACGAGTACTTCCTGACGCTCGTTCGCCAAGATGTCGAACACGTGGCGCACGGCATTTTTGGCGCCGATATGAAAGTCGACTTGGTCAACGACGGTCCATTCACCATCGTCTTGGACACCGACAACCTTTAGGTTACGCGGTTTTACCAAACCGCGTAACAACTGGTCATACGAGATTGTCGTCTGGTACGTATTTGGGACCGGGCTTATTTAGCTACTTGCGTATGGCCACAACAGGGTGCTATAGTATTAGAGTTTTGTCTATCTTAGGGGTATTATCCCCTTTTTGAATTGCACCTTCTGGAGGCCCT
>CAVEDI010000129.1:0-2531 GCA_963614405.1 Oscillospiraceae bacterium
TCGCGTGCGGTATGCGCCTGCATCATGGACGGCACGGTCATGCCATAGGCAGAAACGCCAGCTATGACCAGCACCAGCGAGCAGGACAGCAGTGCGTACGCCCGCGGCGCCAAGCCCAGTCGGCGTCGCATGCGCACCGCGGCGCCGCGCTTTGTCTGAGTGCCACCGGGCCGCATGCGTTCTCCTCCAAGAAAAACACGCCGCTCAGAAGCGGCGCATTCATTCAAATCCATATTTGAGTGTATCAGCGAACCCAAAAGGTTGCGCAACGAATGGGCAAATTAAGGATGCGAGCGGAAGCATCCATGCGATAAGCGGATACGAAGCATCTTTGTTGCACAACAAACTCACAGTCGCACGGGGAAATTATGACTACCCCGTGCGTCGCGAGGAAAACATACGGCAGGAGCAGGCTCGCCACCTAAATCGCGCGACGGGCCTCGATGGCGCGCCCAAGCGTAAGCTCGTCGGCATACTCCAGGTCGCCGCCCACGGGAAGGCCGCTTGCCAGACGCGATACCTCGACGCCCAGCGGCTTGATAGTGCGGGCCAGGTAGCTCGCCGTGGTCTCGCCCTCAATATTGGGGTTGGTGGCGATGATGACCTCGTGGATGTCCTCGTGGCCCAAGCGTGCCAGCAGCTCGCGGATGTGCAACTGCTCGGGACCAATCTTGTCCATGGGGCTGATCACACCGCCCAATACGTGGTAGAGGCCGTGGTAGCTGCCCGTGCGCTCGATCGCCTGGACGTCGCGCGGCTCGCCCACAACGCAAATACGAGTGGTGTCGCGCATCGGGTCCTGGCAGATGGAGCACTCATCGGCCGTGGCGTAGTTAAAGCAACGACTGCAAAAGTGGACCTCCTGCTTGACCTCCAGGATGGCCTCGGCCAGGCGGCGGGCCTCCTCGGCATCGGCCTCGAGCAGGTAATAGGCGATGCGCTGGGCCGACTTGGGACCAATGCCCGGCAGACGGCCCAGCTCATCGAGCAGTTTTTGCAGACTGTGATTCGCACTCATATATATGCGTGTCTTAGAACGGCATGCCCGGAATGTTGAGGCCGCCGGTGATGGCGCCCATCTGCTTGTTGGCGAGCTCGTTGACGCCGCGGACGGCCTCGTTGACGGCAGCCATGATCATGTCCTGCAGCATATCGACGTCCTCGGGATCGAGGGCATCGGGGTCGATGGTGAGGTTGACGAGCTCCATCTCGCCGTTGAC
The DNA here is from genome assembly GCA_963614405.1 of Oscillospiraceae bacterium. Lineage (GTDB taxonomy): Bacteria > Actinomycetota > Coriobacteriia > Coriobacteriales > Coriobacteriaceae > Collinsella. The sequence goes on from CAVEDI010000129.1 coordinate 1,221, forward strand.
GGTCACCTTGACCATACCGCCGCCGGCAGAGGCGTCGACGGTCTGGGACTTGAGGTTCTCCTGCGCGGCGGCAAGCTGCTCCTGCATCTTGCGAGCCTGCTTCATCATCTGCTGCATGTTCATACCGGCCATGATGGCTCCTTTACGTGCGGCCGCGCGACAAGCTGCAAGGGCAGCCGGAGCACGGCGGGACTTTCAAACTCAAAAATCGTACCACGGCGCGGGGCAAGCAAGCGGGGCGGACGTGTTCCCTCAGTCGATATACATGTCCTGGAGTGCAAGCCGCGCCCAAAGATTATGCAAAGTTGAATAATTCGCATCTGCATAATATTGAAAGCTAAATCTTGTAGAGCCGGAATCCGGCATTTTCTGCATCCAGCTAGATAACAAAATGCCGAACCGCTGCTCGAGGCGGCGCTCATGATGGCAGGGTATAATTTGATTGTCACAGACAGCAATTTGGAGGTGCCCCATGAATGCCCCCGACGTGCTCCAAAACATCCGCTCAAAACACCCCGTTGCATATGTGGTTCTCTATCTCTTTGTCGGCTGGGCATTACTGGTTATCATCACCCATGCTATAGCCTTTGGAGCAGAACTACTGATAGCCAGCTCGGACCAGCCCATCGTCAAATGGGAAGCGACCGATGAGTGCACCGACGGAACTCGAACCATTTACTACAACAGCCCGTCCCTCTACCAAGAGTTCAAGGTCAAGATAAAGGACTCCAAGATTGTCGATGCCGAACTAGGCGCTTTCTTGACAATCGGAGCAACCGTCAACGCCGAGCAAGTCGAGCACACGGACAGCCATGCGACGTATCGTATCGACCTCAGCATCCTAGGCCGACCGTCACGCATCTGCCTGCTCGAATGCGAGACACGCGGCACCACGCTACACATGTCCGAAATACAGATGCGCCCGGACAAAGAGATCTCTTCTTGAGCAGTATACCCGCCCGTACAGCTACTCCACCGGTTTGAAGATGGTGGACTGACCGAAGACGCTGCGGATGAGGGCTTTGGCCTCGTCCTCGGTCTGCGGGATGCTCGGGGCTGCGCCCTGATGGCCGAAGGGGCTGCCCGCACCGGGGTTGGACTCCCAGGGAGCTGCAGGAGCGTCCTCCTCTTTGGGGGCAGCTGCAGCGAACTTGGGCGCGGATGCCGCACCCGGCACGTCGAACGGAGGCAGATCGTCCCCACCAGCATCGGCAGCAAAACCGCCGACCATGGCATCGTCGTAGGGAACCTGCTCGGATTCCCACGGCGCAGACGACGCAGCAGGCTGACATTTGGGAGCGGCAGAGCGCT
>CAVEDI010000130.1:0-4426 GCA_963614405.1 Oscillospiraceae bacterium
CCGGTGTATAACTTTACCCCATCACGGGCGCACGCATGCGCTCGCGGGCAAGGTAGCGAGAATTACTCGGCGTCCTTGGCGGTCTCGTCGACCTCGGTCACCTTGGCGTTCTCGACCAGGTGGTCGACGGCCTTGGAACGACGGATGGACTCGCGGACGGCAGGCATGCGGCCATCAGCGATGAACTCAGCCTTGGAAGCCTCGACGTCCTTGACGCCGGCCTTCTCGAACTCGGCGTTGATGTCGTCCTCGGTGACCTCGATCTTGAGCTCGCGGGCGAGGGCGTCCAGAGCCAGGGACTCACGGGCAACGTCGTTGGCCTGCTTGTGCAGGTCGCCGATGAACTGCTCCATGGTCAGACCGGAAGCGGGCAGCCAGGTGTCGAGCGTCATGCCGCGGGCAGCGAGATTGGACAGGAAGTTCTGGCCAAGCTCCTCAAAGACGGACTGCTCGTAGTCGGCGTCCATCTCGTCGAGCTGCAGACGCTCGGCGAGAGCGGAGACGCAACGGTTCTCCTTCTCGGCCGGCAGGCGGGAAGCCTTGTCCTGCTCGATCTCGATCTTGATGGCGTCGCGCATAGCGTCGATGCTGTCAAAGCCAAAGTCGGACTTGACGAGCTCGTCGGTGAGCTCGGGGGTGTTGCGGACCTTGATGCCCTTGACGGTGACCTCGACGGTGTGGGTCTCGGCCTCCTCGCCCTCCTCGACCTCATCGGTCCAGGTGACGGTCTTGACGTCGTCGACGTTAGCGCCGATCAGGGCCTCGTTGAACTCCTTGGGGTTGCTGTCGCTACCGGCGATGAGCATGCGGCCCTCGGCGGCAAAGTTGTCAGCGTTCTCGACGGCCTTGAGGTCGACGGTGACGTAGTCCTCGGCCTCGACAGCGCGACCCTCGACGTCCTCGAAGGTGGCACGGTAGTTGAGGAGCATCTCGACCTGGTTGTTGATCTCGGACTCGGTGACCTCCGCAGGAGGCATCTCGATCTCGACAGCGTCGAAGGAGGAGAGCTCAGCAGCAGGACGCAGGGAGAACTCGACGGTGTAGGTGTAGTCCTCGTGATCCTTGGCGAGGTCGAGCTCCTTGTAGTCACCGTTCTTGGTGGGGACGATGTCCAGCTCGTTGAGGACGGCGGGCTCGTTGGCGGCGATCAGGTCGTTGGTGGCCTGAGCGAGGGTAGCCTCGGCGCCAAGAGCGGAGTCGATGACCGGACGGGGGGCCTTGCCGGCACGGAAGCCCGGGAAGCGGTACTTCTTGGCGGTGTCCTTGTAGGCCTTCTTAATCGCGGCGTCGACGTCGGCGGCCGGGATGGTGACCGTAGCGGTGAGCGTGGCGTCCTTGACGTCAGAAGCGGTGATGTTCAACACGTTCCTCCTCATACTGCCCAGCTTATCTGAGGTGCTGGTACCTTTATGCAACAAAGAGTCGCGACGGCAGGAGCCGACGCAGGTGCGTTGGTGCGGGCGAAAGGACTCGAACCTTCACGGGAATCCCACCAGAACCTAAATCTGGCGCGTCTACCAATTCCGCCACGCCCGCATGAGCGCACAGACTAGGAATGATAGCAGATACGAACGACAAGCGCACGCACACCTTTTGCAGGCTCACGACCTCACCACGAGTGCAAAAGGCTGGGCGAGTTACCCCGCCCCGCCAATTACGACTTGTTCGCTAACCTGCTACTCCCCCAGCAGGGCCTTCTCGGGCGTGATCGGAAGCGAGCGAACCTGGTGGCCGGTGGCGTGTGCCACGGCCGAGGCCACGGCGGCGAGCGGCGTGTTGATGACGACCTCGCCGATCGACTTGGCGCCAAACGGGCCCGTCGGCTCGTAGCTCGGCTCAAAGGCCACGCGAATACTGCCGATATCCAGGCGCGTGGGCAGCTTGTAGCTCATAAAGTTGCCGGTGCGCAGGCGGCCGCGCTCATCGTGCTCGACGATTTCGTAGAGCGCATGGCCGATGCCCTGGGCAATGCCGCCCTCAGCCTGGACGCGCGCGAGCGCCTCGTTGATAACGGTGCCGCAATCGACAGCCGCCGCGTAGTCCACAACGGTCACCTTGCCGGTTGCCTTGTCGACCTCGACCTCGGCGATGCCGGCCATAAACGGCGGAGGCGAAACGGGCAGACAGGCAGAGGCATGCGAGGTGAGCGCGTCACCGCCCGCGATGTTCTTGACGCACAGGTTGGCAAAGTCGCGCAGCGTGAGGTAGCGGTTCTGCTCGCGCGCGGCACGCTCGTCGGACAGGCGCACATACTGACCATCAAAGACCACATCGGCGGCGTCCACGTCCCACATCTGGGCGGCCTTAGTGCAGATCTTCTCACGCAGCTCGGTCGCGGCGTTCTTGGCGGCAAGGCCCGTCACGTACGTACCCGAGCTCGCGTACGAGCCGGCATCGAACGGCGACACGTCGGTGTCCACGCCGCGTACCACGATCATTGAACTCTCCACGCCCAGCTCCTCGGCGGCAATCTGCGCCAGGATCGTGTCGACGCCCATGCCGTTATCGGTGGCGCCGGTGCCAATGGTAATGAAGCCGTCCTCTTCAAGGCGCATGTCGATGCCGGCGATATCCACGTTGGAGATGCCCGAGCCCTGCATGGTAAGCGCGCAGCCCAGGGCGCGCACGCGGTCGCCCAGGTCCACGGCCAGCGGCTTGTCGCGCCAGCCGATCATGTCCATCGCGCGCAGCAGGCAGCGGTCGAGCGCGCAGGCGTTGAGCTTCTCGTTGTAGTACTGCGGCATAATCTCGCCCTCGTGAACCATGTTCTTAAGACGCAGGTCGGCGGGATCCATGTGCAGCATGTCGGCGAGCTCGTTGACAGCACTCTCCACGGCAAACTGGCCCTGGGTGGCACCGTAGCCGCGATACGCGCCGCCGCGGTTGGTATTGGTGTAGACGGCGTCCCAGCTAAAGCGGCTCGCCTTCACATGGTTGTAGATGGGCAGGCTCTTGTGGCCCGAAAGGCCGATCGTCGTGGTGGCATGCTCGCCATACGCGCCGGCGTTGGACAGCGTATGCAGATCGATGGCCGTGATGGTGCCGTCGTTCATGGCGCCCAGCTTAACGGTCATCTGCATCTGGTGGCGCGAGTTGCCCGCGGTGATGGTCTCCTCGCGGGAGTAGCAGCAGTAGCTCGGACGGCCGGTCTGCTGGGTGACGAACGCAACGAAGATCTCGCAGCAGCCCGTCTGCTTGGAGCCAAAGCCACCGCCGATGCGCGGCTTAATAACCTGTACCTGCGACTGCGGAATGTCGAGCGACTGAGCGACCATGCGGCGCACGTGGAAGGGCACCTGCGTGGAGGTGGTCACCGAGATACGCCCAAACGCGTCGGTCGTCGCGAAGGCGCGGAAAGTTTCCATGGGCGCGGTCTGCGTGGCCTGGCTGGTGTAGGTGCGGGTGAAGACGATATCGCTCTGGGCGAACGTCTCGTCCAGGTCGCCATAATCGCTGGTACCGCTGCACACCAGGTTGCGGGGCACGTCGCCGCCCTGCGGGAACATAAAGGTCACGTCACCCTCGGGGTGGACCACGATGTCGTTATCGAGCGCCTGGGTAAAGTCGAGCAGCGGCTCGAGCACCTCATAGTCGACCTTGATGAGCTTGAGCGCCTTGTCGGCAGCCTCCTCGGTCTCGGCGGCAACGATCGCAACCTCTTCGTTTTGGTAACGGACGAGGTTCTCGAGAATCAGGCGGTCGTAGGGACTCGGCTGCGGATAGCTCTGGCCGGCAATGGTAAAGCGCCGCTTGGGCACGTCCTCGTAGGTGTAGACACCCACGACGCCGGGCACCCTCAGGGCGCGCGACGTATCGATGGAGCGGATCTTGGCGCGGGCATACGGGCTGCGCTTGAGCTTAACGATAAGCGCGCCGGCGGGCACCATGTCGCCCGTGTAGACGGGACGGCCCTCGAGCAAGGCTTTCGAATCCTTCTTGGGCTGCTTGTGGGTGATCTGCTTGTACGCGACACCGTCGCAGCTCGTGTCGTTGACGGGCAGCTCGGGCATCTCGAAGCCCACCTGCACGCCGGACTCGTTGAGGAAGCGCACGATAGCACGCAGCTGGCTCTCGTAGCCGCTGCAGCGGCACAGGTTGCCGGCGAGCTGGCGCGAGAGCTCCTCGCGCGTGGCGACGAGGCTCGGGTCCTCCTTGGCGGCGCGGGCAAGCGCCAGCACGTTCATGATAAGGCCGGGGGCGCAAAAACCGCACTGCTCGGCGCCTTCGGCAGCCATCGCACGGGCGAGCGCCTCAGACTCGGCCTTGAGGCCCTCGAGCGTAGTGATGGAGCGACCCTCGACGCGCGCGGCGGGAACCGAGCAGCTCAGCACCGGGTCGCCGTCGAGCCACACCGTGCACAGGCCGCAGTTGGTGGTCTCGCAGGCGCAGCGCACCTGCGTGGGGTCGGCCGGTTGGCCGGACGGGG
>CAVEDI010000131.1:0-2280 GCA_963614405.1 Oscillospiraceae bacterium
AGCTATATTGGTGCGCTCTCGGCGTTTTGCGGTGCTATTTGCGCCGCATGCGGTGCCGGTGCCGCGATTACCTGGCTGTGTGGTGGCACGCGCGAGCAGATTGGCGCGACGGTTTCGAACACGCTCGGTAACGTGGGCGGCATCGTGTGCGATGGCGCCAAGGCAAGCTGCGCCGCCAAGATTTCCGCTGCCGTCGATGCTGCGATTCTGGGCCACGATATGGCCATGCAGGGCCGCGGCTTCCGCGCCGGTGAGGGCCTCATTCAGGATACCGTCGAGCAGACGATCGCCAGCATGGGCTACGTGGGCCGTGTGGGTATGAAAGATACCGACGTCGAGATCCTCAACATCATGATCGGCAAGACTCGAGTCTGTTAGGACAGTTCGTTGGCTACTTGGTGTTCGTAGAAGGCTTCTACTACGGCGTTAAAGTCGCGGGCGAAGTCTTCCATGGTTCCGCGCCAGGTGGCTCGGCTGGGCTTGCCTTGGCCCACATAGGCAGTCTGAATGCCGCAGGCGGGGCTGGGGAAGTCGCGTTTGGGATCGTTGCCCACCATGAGGACCTCGTGCGGCTCGAGCCCCATCACCTGAAGCTGCTCTAGATAGTAGGTGGCATCGGGCTTGCAGCGGGTGGTGTTTCCCATGTGCGTGACGAGCTCAAAGGGGGCGTCGGCCAGGTCGCCCCAACCCATGCGGCACTCGATGGCCCCCTGCGGAAAGCTGGGGTTGGTAAAGAGCGCGCAACGCAGTCCTGCATCCTGTACGGCCTGAAGCGCGGCGTGTGCGCCCGGCATGGCGTGGGCGTTAATGACCTCGTCGTTCTTGTGCGGAAGAACTTCGCGGTCATAGTAGGTAAACGCCTCGTAGATGAGGGGATCGGAGAGGCAGATGCCGCACCGGCGCTCAACCTCTTCTTGGTAAAACTCAAGATTAGTGCGATTGTCCGTGCCGCTTCGGCGATTGGCGTTGAGGTCGACCAAGATGGTGCCGAGGCGCGCCATCGTGCCACCGTGGCTGCGGCGACCAATATCCGCGAGCATCGACGAGACATCCTGAAAATAGCGAAGGATGAACGCGTTGAGGTTGATGCTAAGAAGCGTTTCGTCCATATCGAAAACGACTGCTTTGAGCACGCGGGCACCTTTCTCGAAAAATCGTTCCAGAATCGTTGGCTCCGGATACTTTACCTCAAAGGCGTATGGGCAAACTGCTTATCGTCAAGTTGTGGAGGCGGCTGTCCATAAGATTACGAAAAAGTCTCCACACGAGTAAAAAATCGCAGTTCACGCTTGAAATCGAACTCATTTCCCCGTAACCTATACGAACGTGATTGCATAAGCGTCACATTAGTATCTGTCGGCTCCCGAGTGTTCCTAAACGTTGTGTGCTTGTCGCACCCTTCTGTAGGTCCTAGCAATCGGGGCCCCGTAGTTCGAAAGGGGTCCACCTTTGAGTGAGATTCAGAACTCGTCCATTTTCTCTCTTGACGATGTCAATGAGGAGGAGATGAACAACCTCATCGACGGTACGATTACCGACTTTGATGAGGGCGATCTCGTTAACGGCACTGTCGTTAAGATCGAGCATGACGAGGTGCTCGTTGACATCGGATTCAAGTCCGAGGGCGTTATCCCGGTCCGCGAGCTGTCCATCCGCAAGGACGCTAACCCTGCAGACATCGTTGCACTCGGTGATCCCATCGAGGCTCTGGTTCTCCAGAAGGAGGACAAGGACGGTCGTCTGGTCCTGTCCAAGAAGCGTGCCGAGTACGAGCGTGCTTGGAACCGCATCGAGGAGAAGTTCAACTCCGGAGAGAACGTCGAGGGCGAGGTTATCGAGGTTGTCAAGGGCGGCCTGATTCTCGACATCGGCCTGCGTGGCTTCCTGCCCGCTTCCCTCGTCGACCTCCGTCGTGTCAAGGACCTCACCTCCTACATGGGCACCCGCATCGAGGCCCGCGTCATCGAGATGGACCGCAACCGCAACAACGTCGTCCTCTCCCGTCGCGTCGTGCTCGAGGAGTCCCGTAAGGCCGAGCGCTCCGAGATCCTGTCCAAGCTCAAGTCCGGCATGCGTCTCCAGGGCACCGTTTCCTCCATCGTCGACTTCGGCGCCTTCGTCGACCTCGGCGGTATCGACGGCCTCATCCACATCTCCGAGCTCTCCTGGAACCACGTCAACCATCCTTCCGAGGTTGTCAAGGTCGGCCAGGAGGTCGAGGTCGAGGTTCTCGACGTCGATCTCAACCGCGAGCGCATCTCCCTGGGTCTCAAGCAGACC
>CAVEDI010000132.1:0-3990 GCA_963614405.1 Oscillospiraceae bacterium
GACCCCTCCGGTCGCCAACACTCCGGCGAGACATCCGATTACGGCAACATAGAGAGACTTCGCGTGGCCCTTTCGATGAAGCGGCTCACCCGCAGCGGTATTTAGGACGCGATCTGCAAGATCGCTATCGGCTTGGATGGACTCGAAGGCCTGCTTGATTTGATTGGATTTCACGGTCGCCCTCCTCTAGGATGAACTTGAGCTTCGACCTGCCGCGAGCCAAACGCGTTCGAACGGTCGCGGCTGGTACATGCAACAACTCGGCAATCTCTGAGGTCGAAAAGCCCAGATAGTAATAGAGCACGATGGGAACGCGGAATCGCTCCGGAAGTCGCATAACGTCTGACAGGACCGCCTTGGTCTCATCCTGCGCCGCCGAAAGCGAATCGGCCAGGTTCTCAATATCCTCCACACGCCTCCATGGCTTTCGAAAGAGCGATTTGCATTCATTGATCGTGACCCGGATAAGCCATCGACGAAGATGTTCCCAACTTTCAAAATGTCCATCGCTTTTAAGCAGCTTAAGAAAGACATCCTGGGCAACATCGTCGGCGTCGGCACGATCGCGCAGGTACGTCAATGCGATTCGAAACACGACATCACGGTGATCCTCGACCGCCTGTCTAAATGCTTGTTCTTCCATAATCACCTCCCGGTGACGTTAATGATTCTTTCTGAGGCCCTCACCATAGATACGCTTTGACCGAACGGAATGTTTCAAATTCAAGCAGGAAAACCTACCAAAATAAACCTGTCCCTTATTGGCAAGGGATCAACGGAACGCAACAGGTTGAGCATACGCAAGCGAGCGGGCCCCAGAGCGTACAAGGTGGCATGAAAAAGGCAGGGCATTGACCTTTTGGTCATGCCCTGCCTTTTGAATGACAGATTGTAGCTCTGGGGGCCGCGCAGCGACGGAGGTCGCCGCCGTTCGTTAGAACGGCGGAACTAGTTACTCCTCGTCGTTGTCCTTGGCCTCTTCGGCGTCGTCGGTGTCCACGAGCTGGTTGAGCAGCTCGTCGAGGGACGCCATGTCCTCGTTGATGGCACCGTTGGCGGGAGCCTTCTTGTCGTCGATCGGGGCGCCCAGGAGCTCCTCGTCGGCGTCGGCGTGATGCGTCGGAGCGGAGGTACCCAGCAGGATATCGTCCGGACCGTCGGGGCTAAAGACCATCTGCAGCAGCTGCGAGAGGTCTTCCTCGTCGGCAACGTCGTCGTTGTTCTCGAGGATGTAGAGCAGATCGTGGGCCTCGAGGCCGTCACGGAGCTCCTCGATCGCCTTGGCACCAATGCCATCGATGCGCAGCAGATCCTCCTCGGACTTGCCAACCAGGTCGCCGACCGTCTCGATGCCAACCTCACTGAACTTGTTGGTCCAGCGCTGCGACACGCCCAGGTCGTCGAACAGGTACAGACGAGCCTTCTCGGCGGAGATGGTGTGACCGTTGCGGGTGAACGAACCGTCAGCACCACCGAACTCGTCGTAGCCGGCCCAGTCGAGCTGCTGCGGGAGCTGCTCGTCCAGGTCCTTGAGCTCCACAGGAGCCCACTCGGGCAGCGACTTGGCGTTGGGCGAAGCCGGGCCGTCGATGTCCACGTAGCCGTCGGCCGTGCGATACGTCAGCTTGGCGTTGGCGTACGGCTTGAGGCCAGTACCAGCCGGAATCTTCTTACCGACGATGACGTTGGACTTAAGGTCGAGCAGGTGGTCGACCTTGCCCTCAATGGCAGCCTCGGTAAGGACGCCGGCGGTACGGATGAACGAAGCGCTCGACAGCCAGGAGTCGATGTTGGACGCGACCTTGAGCGTACCCAGGATGACGGGCTCGGCCACGGGAGCCTGACCGCCCAGACGGGCAACGCGCTCGACCTCGTCGGCGAACTCGTAGCGGTCGACGTACTGACCAAGCAGGTACTTGGAGTCGCCGGGGTTGGTGATCTGAACGCGACGCAGCATCTGACGTGCGAGCACCTCGATGTGCTTGTCGTTCAGGTCGACGCCCTGGCTGGTGTAGACGTCCTTGACGCTCTCGACGAAGGTGTGCATCGTCGACTCGATGTCGGTCAGCTTGCGCAGGTTGCGGAAGTTGACGAAGCCCTTGGTGATCTGGTCGCCGGCGCGAACCTCGCAGCCGTCCTCGATCTCGGGCATAAAGCGCACCGAAGCGGGGACGCGACGCTCGTCGAGGACACGGGTGTGATCCTCGGAGTCAGTGAGCGTCAGCACGTACTCGGACTTCTCGGGCTTAATCGAGAGGTGGCCGGAGTACGGAGCCAGCTCGGCCTCGCGACCCAGAATCTTCTCGTTGACGTTGCCGACGATATCGAACATACGGCTGACCGTAGGCAGACCCTGCGTAATATCGTCGACGCCAGCGACGCCGCCGGAGTGAATGGTACGCATCGTAAGCTGCGTACCGGGCTCGCCGATGGACTGGGCGGCAATAATGCCGACGGCAGTACCGATGGCGACCGGACGACGGGTGGAAAGATCCCAGCCGTAGCACTTCTGGCACACGCCGTACTTGGAGCGGCAGGTGAGCAGCGCGCGAAGCTTGACCTTCTTGAGGCCCGCATCGACCATCTTCTGGATGTCGGCGACCTTCTCGATGTAGCCGTCCTGCTCAAAGAGCACGGTGCCATCGGGAGCCACGACATCCTCAATGAAGCAACGGCCGACAAGGTCGGTGTTGAGGTCGGTGGTGCCGGGGATGATGAGGTTGTAGGTAACGCCCTCGTGCGTACCGCAGTCCTCCTCGCGGACGATGACGTCCTGGGCCACGTCGACTAGACGACGGGTCAGGTAACCAGAGTCCGAGGTGTGGGATGCGGTATCGACCAGGCCCTTACGGGCGCCGTAGGTCGAAATGAAGTACTCGAGCGGCAGCAGGCCCTCGCGGAAGTTCGCCTTAATGGGAAGGTCGATCGTCTCGCCGGACATGTCTGCCATCAGGCCACGCATGCCGCCGAGCTGACGCAGCTGGGTCTTAGAACCACGGGCGCCGGAGTCGGCCATCATGTACAGCGGGTTCTCCTCGTCGAACATGTCGAGCATGAGCGCTGCGACCTTGTCGGTACAAGCGGTCCACTCGTTAACGACTTCGATGTGGCGCTCCGTCTCGTTGATGAAGCCCTCCTCGAAGTACTCGTTGATCTGGTCGACGTTGGCCTGGGCGCGGTCGAGCAGCTCCTGCTTCTCGGCAGGGATGAGAGCGTCCCACACCGAGATGGTGAGGCCGGCGCGGGTAGCGTAGTGGAAGCCGGAGTACTTGATGGCGTCGAGGATCGGGCCGACCTTGGCCTCGGGGTAACGATCGCAGCAGTCCGCAACCAGCTTGGCCACATCGCCCTTGACCATCTTGTAGTTCATGAACTCGTAGTCTTCGGGCAGGCACTGGCGGTTGAAGATGATGCGGCCGATAGAGGTCTCGAAGCGCGCGGTCTTATTGCCGGTGACATCGTAGTCGACAAACTCGTTCTTGCCGTTCTTGACGCGGAAGATACGGGTGCCGTCCTCATTGATGACATTGGCGTCGGCAGCGGACACGCGGACCTGGATCTTGGCCTGCATGTCGACCTCGGAGCGGCAGTCATAAGCGTGCAGCGCGTCATCGAAGCTCGAGAACACGTGGTTCTCGCCCGGCAGACCCTCGCGAACCTGGGTGAGGTAGTACACACCGATGATCATGTCCTGCGAAGGGATGTTGACCGGCTTGCCGGATGCCGGCGAGCGCAGGTTGTTCGCAGAGAGCATGAGCACGCGGGCCTCGGCCTGAGCCTGGCTGGACAGCGGCACGTGGACAGACATCTGGTCGCCGTCGAAGTCGGCGTTGAAGGGCGAGCAGACCAGCGGGTGCAGGTGGATAGCCTTGCCCTCGACCAGCACCGGCTCAAAGGCCTGGATGGACAGACGGTGCAGAGTCGGTGCACGGTTGAGCAGCACGACGCGGCCGTCGATGACCTCTTCGAGGATATCCCACACAAAGGTGG
>CAVEDI010000133.1:0-3662 GCA_963614405.1 Oscillospiraceae bacterium
TTTAATTCTTCATCAAAACTTGTAAACGCCATCCACCAGCATTTTCACGCATCATATCGGTACGCGGATGTCCCGTTGCCCGCTCCATCGAGTACGGGGGACCTCGGGAACGTCAGGTCCAACCCGCTGTGCCCGTGCGTGTGCGCGGACCGGGTCTGCCGACCGCAGCCGGTGCGGATTTGCGAAGCAAATAACGCGGACGTCCCCATGCTCGCTCCAATTCCAAAATGTTAGGTTAATGCCTGCTGCCCATACTTGCACCTGCGCACGGTACAATGGTTGGGTTACGACCAACGTGCCAATAACCAAAAAGGAGCCGCTATGATCGATCGCTATACCCGCCCGGAGATGGGACACATTTTCTCCCTCGAGAACAAGTACGCCATTTGGCAGGAGATCGAGGTCTTGGCCTGCGAGGCCCAGGCGGAGCTCGGCAAGATCGGTATTTCCAAAGACGAGGCCCAGTGGATCCGCGACCATGCCAACTTTGAGAAGGCGAAGGTCGATGAGATCGAGGAAGTCACGCGCCACGACGTCATTGCCTTCCTGACCAACATGAAGGAATACATCGATGCCGATGTTCCCGAGGGCGACCCCAAGCCCAGCCGCTGGGTTCACTATGGCATGACCAGCTCCGATCTGGGCGACACGGCCCTGTGCTACCAGCTCACCCAGGCCTGCGACCTGATCATCGAGGACGTCAAGAAGCTCGGCGAGATTTGCAAGCGTCGCGCTTTCGAGGAACGCAATACGCTCTGTGCCGGCCGCACTCATGGCATCCACGCCGAGCCGATGACCTTCGGCATGAAGTTTGGCTCTTGGGCCTGGGAGCTCAAGCGCGATCTGGATCGTCTTGAGGACGCCCGCAAGAATGTTGCCTTCGGTGCTATCTCGGGCGCTGTCGGCACGTACAGCTCCATCGAGCCGTTCGTCGAGGAGTACGTCTGCGAGCACCTGGGCCTGGTTCACGACCCGCTGTCCACGCAGGTTATCAGCCGCGACCACCACGCCTATCTCGCCGGCGTTCTCGCCACCACCGCAGCCACCTGCGAGCGCATCGCGACCGAGGTCCGCAATCTGCAGAAGACCGATACGCTCGAGGCCGAGGAGCCGTTCCGTAAGGGCCAAAAGGGCAGCTCCGCCATGCCGCACAAGCGCAATCCCATCACCATGGAGAAGGTCTGCGGTCTGTCGCGCGTCGTGAAGTCCAACGCCCAGGTCGCCTTCGATAACGTCGCCCTGTGGCACGAGCGTGACATTTCGCACTCCTCTGCCGAGCGTGTCGCCCAGGCCGATAGCTTCATCGCACTCGACCACATGTTCCAGTGCCTCATCCGAGTTATCGACGGCCTGCAGCTGTACCCTGCCCGCATGATGGCCAACCTCAATAAGACCCGCGGCCTCATCTTCTCCTCCAAGGTGCTGCTCGCCCTCGTCGATACGGGCATCACCCGCGAGGACGCGTACGCCATTGTGCAGGAGAACGCCATGGCAACCTGGCACGAGGTACAGGATTGTGTCTCCGGCCCCACCTTTAAGGAGCGTCTCGAGGCCGACCCGCGCTGCACCGTCAGCCAGGAGAAGCTCGACGAGATCTTTGATCCATGGGACTTCCTCACCCGTATCGACACGGTCTTTGATCGTCTGGAGCAGCTGAGCTTCGAGTAGGTTCGGGCATAACGTTAGCTTTTTAGGGCGCTTTGCTGGTAATGTGTGTTGCCGGCAAAGCGCCTCGTTGCATTTAGGGAAAGACGGGGATAATAGTCGTCTCGAATAACATTCTGAGAGGGGATCGCATGATTTCGTTTGATTACAAGCCTCAGGGCGTGTGTGCTCGCAATATTCACCTTGACCTTTCCGATGACGGCAACAAGGTGATAGGCGTTGAGTTTACCGGTGGCTGCGACGGCAATCTCAAGGCAATCTCCAAGCTGGTCGAGGGCGCTCCTGCCGATCGCGTAATCGAGGTTCTCGCCGGTAATACCTGCGGTATGAAAAAGACCTCCTGCGCCGACCAGCTTACGCGCGCCATCGAGGCCGCTCGCGCCGAGATCGCCTAATGGGTATCGCCGATCACATCAAGAACGGAATATCGCGTCGCGGCTTTGTACTCGGTGGGGCTGCCGCGGGCGCTGCCACGGTGCTTGCCGGATGCTCGAAAAAAACGGGTACCAGCGATGATGCCGCCGGCGAGCCGCAGGTTATCAAGGACGATTCCAAGATCATCTCGATTACGGATGAGTACGAGGCAGTCGACATCGATCTTGAGCCGGCGGCGTCGTGGACGCTGCCTCTGGGTACGCTGCTGTACTACTGCGACGGCGATTACGCCGCGGCGATGATGGCGCCCGCATCGGCGCTGCACGCCAACACACTCGGTGTGCTCAACCTGGGTGATGGCTCGCTTACCACATTAATCGAGGATCCTATCGAGGGCACGGGATATGCATTCTACGATGTCCGTGCCGGCGACGGCGTATTCGCGTGGGTTGAGATGAACTTTGCCAATTCATCGTGGAAGCTCTACGCTCAAAATCTGTCGGGCGCTTCGCTCTCTGGCGACGTGGTTGAGCTCGATCGAGGTGGCAAGGACTATGATCCGCCCCTGTTTACGGCGTTCGGGTCATCGGTCATCTGGTATAAAATGCCTTCGGCAGGCGGCAATAAAACGAGTAGTGATTCGTTTTGCTATCGTCGCTCGCTTGATGAATCCAAGGCCGAGGTAATTTGGAAATCGACGGGCCGCTTTGCATCGGCCCCGCGCGCGAGCGACGGCATTTTGACCATCTCGCCGCGTGTCCGCAACGACGAGGGCGTCTACTACGGCATAACGGCAATCGATCTGACCGACGGCAACAACACCAAGCGTGCCCAGTTGGTCCTTCCTTCGTCAGTTTCGCCTTTCGAGGCCGTATATATGGGCGATACCTTCGTGTTTTCTATCGAGGCGGCCTATAGTGGCGTGGGCAGCCTGGGCAATATGGGCACGTATATCGGTAATGAGGGAGGGCCGTACCTCTTCCTGTCACGCGAGCCGCTCGCATGTGCGGCTGGCAAGAAGAATAAATACCTTGTTAAGGTACAGGCGTCGCATTTCCTGATCGACACCTCTGCCAAGACCTATGGCTCGCTGCTGTCGCCCGACCGCGCTTTGGAGTATGGCGATTATCCAGCTACGGCGGGAAAATCGGACTCATTCCTTACGTACGCCACGGTGCGCAACAGCCAGGGTATACCAGAGACGGTCACTGCACGCCTATTCTCTCTTTAAGCTTAGAGGGGTTAAAAAGGCGCCAACAGGGGAATAAACGCGTTGTAATTGTGAGTACCGCCCGCCGAGCTGCCGCGTCATAGCGGCATCCGGCGGGCTCAGGTGCGTTAAAATGGGCTTGTTCTTAGCTAATTGAGACAGGGGGGGGCCGTGTTATGGCTTCAGATGCAAAAAAGATTCTGCTGGTCGAGGATGAGAAGGCAATCCGTGACGCTGTCGCTGCCTATCTCGAGCGCGAGGGCTATTGGGTTGTGGGCGTGGGCGACGGCCAGTCCGCTATCGAGGAGTTCGAGAAGCATCAGTTCGACCTGGTCGTGCTCGACCTCATGCTCCCTAAGATTCCCGGCGAGCGCGTTTGCCGCACCATTCGCGACACCTCGGATGTCCCCAT
>CAVEDI010000134.1:0-5065 GCA_963614405.1 Oscillospiraceae bacterium
GCGGCGGCAGGTGTCTGCGCGGCGGGCTCCGGTGCGGCAGGCGCGACTGTGGGGGCTGCAACTGGAGCGGCCATAGCGCTCGGCATGGGCATGGGCACGGCAACCGGCTGTGCGGCGCTCGCGCGCTCGAGTTCGACCGCGGTGCCATCGGGCTCCTCAACGCGTACGCGCGTGAGGCCGCGGTCCTCCATAACATCGGCTATCTCGGCAAGTCTTTTGGAATCCATGCTCTAGCTCCTCGTATATCTACGCAGCGCGATGGCGGCGTTGTGTCCGCCAAAGCCCAGGTTGGTCGAAAGCGCCCAGGTAAGGTCGGCGCGAACCGCGCGATTGGGCGTGTAGTCAAGATCGCAGGCGGGATCGGGCGTGTGGTAGTTAATGGTCGGCGGCACCACGCCCTGCTCGAGCGCCATGGCGCAGGCCATGACCTCGATGGCGCCCGTGGCACCGATCATGTGGCCGGTCATCGACTTAGTCGACGAGACGTGCGCGGCGCGCGCCGCGTCCTCGCCGAGCGCACGCTTAATGCCCGCCGTCTCGGACGAATCGTTGAGCTTGGTCGATGTGCCGTGGGCATTGATGTAGAGGCCCTCGGAAGGCCTGACGTCGCCCTCGGTCACCGCCAGCGATATCGCGCGGGCAATGCCGGCAGCCTCGGGATCAGGGCTCGTGATGTGATAGGCATCATCGGTGTTGCCGTAGCCCACGACCTCGGCATAAATGTGCGCACCGCGCGCCTGCGCATGTTCCATGCTCTCGAGCACGAGCACGCAGGCGCCCTCGCCCATCACAAAGCCATCGCGGTCTGCATCGAACGGGCGGCAAGCCGTCGCGGGATCAGGGTTGGTGGTCAATGCGCGGCAGGACGTAAAGCCCGCAACGGCATCGGGGATAATTGCGGCCTCGGCGCCGCCCGCGAGGATCGCGTCGGCATAGCCGTGCTTGATGGCGCGGAACGCCTCGCCCACCGCATGGGCCGAGGTTGCGCACGCGGTCACCACGGGCAGGGTCGGGCCCTTTGCCTTGTGGCGGATTGCGATATTGCCCGATGCCATGTTGGGGATCATCATCGCGATCATGTAAGGCGATGCGCGACGAGGCCCCCGATCGGCGATCGTGTGGACGTTGTCGACGAGCGTCTGCATGCCGCCCACGCCCGACCCCACGTAGACGCCCAGGCGCTCGCGATCGATGGCGCCTTCGACATCAAAGCCCGCATCGTGCATTGCCTCGTCCGAAGCCGCCATCGCAAACTGAACGCAGAGGTCCAGATGCTTGGCGTCACGCTTGCCAAAGTACTCGTTGCCGTCAAAGCCCTTGACCTCGGCCGCCACCTTAACGGCAAACGCATCGGTATCGAAGTGCGTGATCGGGCCGATGCCGCACGTGCCAGCACACATTGCCGCCCAGGTGGCAAGCGCGGTGTTGCCGAGCGGCGACACGGCACCGATACCGGTGATTGCAACTCTCTGTTCCATCATGGTCTCCTCATCCAAGCCGTTCTTCGGCCCTGGTTTCTACATCGCCATTCCGCCGTCGACGCGCACGACCTCACCCGTAATGTAGGCAGCCGCATCACTCGCCAGAAAGCGCACTACGCCGGCCACCTCTTCGGGCTGCGCCATACGCTTAAGGGGAATCTGCTCCTCGGTTACCGTACACACCTTCTCCGAGAGCTTTGCCGTCATATCTGTCTCGACAAACCCGGGGGCAACCGCGTTCACTCGTACGCCGCGGGGCGCAAGCTCGCGCGCCACCGCCTTGGTCAGGCCGATCACGCCCGCCTTGGAGGCAGCGTAGTTGGCTTGCCCGGCATTGCCCATCAGGCCCACGACCGAGCTCATGTTGACGACGCAGCCGCCGCGCTGGCGCATAAAGGTCTTGGTGAGCGCACGCGTCGTGTTAAACGTTCCTTTAAGATTGACATCGAGCACGCGATCGAAGGCGTCATCGCCCATGCGCATGAGCAGGCCATCGCGGGTGATGCCAGCGTTGTTGACGAGCGCCCAAATGGAGCCAAAGTCGTTGAGGACCGCTTCCACGCACGCGTTGACGGCAGCGGGGTCGGCCACGTCACATTGATATGAGCGCGCCGTGGCGCCAGCCGCCTCGCAGGCGTCGCACGTCTCGCGCGCCGCATCGACGCTGCCGGCATAGACGACGGCGATATCAAAGCCGTCCTCCGCCAGGCCCACGGCACAAGCGCGACCGATGCCGCGCGAGCCGCCCGTGACAAGCGCCACGCGACGTGAGTCGTTGCGTTCGAGCGCGCCGTTGTTCAAGTTGCCCATGTCATTCCTTTCGGGTTACAGCCCTGTGAACTATGCGAGCTCGTCGGCAATAGCTGCGACCTGCTCGGCTGTTTCGCACGAATACACGCGAACGTCGCTCAACGTACGCTTGACCAGGCCAGACAGCGTTTTGCCAGGGCCAACCTCAATAAACGTGTCGATGCCCTGATCCTGCAGCGCATGCAGTGTGTCGACCCAGCGCACGGCATGGCTCACCTGGTTGGCCAAGACATCCGATGCTGCTCGCGGATCCGCCGGATAGGGCGCCGCCGTCATGTTTGCCATAACAGGAATCAGCAGCGGAGACGGCGTGTGGCCGTCTTGGATATACGTCGCCAGCCCCTCAGTCGCCTCGGCCATATAGGGGCTATGAAATGCACCCGACACCGCGACCTTCATGGCGCGGCCGCCAGCCTCTTTTACTAGGACGTCGAGGGTCTGCAGCGCATCGGGCGCTCCGGCCACAACCGTCTGCTGGGGACTGTTGTAGTTGACCGGCCAGCAGTCCTCGCCGGCCTGCGCAGCCAGGTTCTCGACTTGCGCAGCATCAAGTTTGATGACGGCGCGCATGCCGCCAGGGTGACGCTCGGCCGCCGTGGCCATCAATGCCGCGCGCTCACACACGAGCTCAAAACCCGCTCGCGTATCGAATGCCCCCGCAAAGCTGAGTGCAGCGACCTCGCCCAGCGAGAATCCCGCACAGGCGGCAGGCACCACGCCGCGCTCGCGCAGGGCGACGGCGACAGCCAAGTCGTGCACGAACACGCAAGGCTGCGTGTTCTCGGTCTGCGAGAGCTCCTCCTTGGAGGCGCTCCGGCACTGCTCGCTCGTCCCCGGGCGCACCTCATCGGCAATGGCGAACACCTCGGCGGCCGCCGGCGATGTCTCGATCAAGTCGACGCCCATCGCGGGGTGCTGGGCACCCTGGCCGGCAAACAAAAACGCTACGCCACCCATGCGCACGCACCCTTCAGGACGTGCTCGGCGCCATCGACCAGGTCGTCAACGATTTCGCGTGCGCTCTTGCGCTCGTTGACCATGCCGGCAATCTGTCCACACAAAAACGAACCCTCTTCGTAGTTGCCGTCCTTGGCGGCCTTACGCAGCGCACCGGTTCCCATAGCACCGAGCTCCTCGGCACTCGCACCGGAACCCTCGCTCTTGGCATAGGCGTTGGTGAAGGGGCTCTTGAGGGCGCGCACTGGATGCCCCGTCGAGCGACCGGTCGCACGCGTCGAAGTGTCGTTGGCCTTCAGGACCATCTCTTTGTACTGCTCCGAGACGGTGCACTCATTCGCAACGAGAAAGCGCGTACCCACCTGGACGCCGGCTGCGCCCAGCATAAAGGCAGCCGCCACGCCGCGGCCGTCGGCAATACCGCCGGCGGCCACAACGGGAATGTCGACCGCATCGACGACCTGCGGAACCAGTGCCATCGTCGAGGTCTCGCCAATATGGCCGCCCGATTCGGTACCCTCGGCAACAACCGCCGTGGCTCCACGACGTGCCACGAGGCGCGCCAGCGCCACCGAGGCAACGACCGGGATGACCTTGATGCTCGCCTCGTTCCACGCCTTCATGTACTTGGCGGGATTGCCGGCGCCCGTCACGACGACCGGCACTCGCTCGTCAATCACGACCTGTGCAACCTCGTCGGCAAACGGGCTCATGAGCATGACGTTGACGCCAAAGGGCTTATCCGTCTTGGCGCGCAGCTCATGAATCTGGTCGCGAAGCCAGTTGGCGTCGGCGTTCATGGCCGCGATGATGCCTAGGCCGCCCGCCTCGGATACGGCCGATGCCAGTGAGGCGTCGGCAATCCAGGCCATGCCGCCCTGGAACACGGGCTTTTCGATGCCGAGCAGATCGCAGAGAGGAGTCTTGAGCATCTCTACTTCTCCAATGCCGCCTCGACCGTATCGGCGAACTCGCCGACCGTCTTGGGGTTCTCCTCGGTATCGAGCTGGATACCAAACTCGTCCTCGACGGCGACGAGGATCTCGACGGTGCCCAGACTGTCGAGGCCAATCTCCTCGAGCGTGGACTCAGGCTTCATCTCGACGTCGTCAAGGCCGGCGGTCTCGCGGATAACGTCGCAAACGCGCTCGAAGGTCTTCTGATCTGCCATGGTAGTTCTCCTTTGTTTGTGCCCTAGGGGCGTTTTTATTTCCTATGTGCGACTACTTCCAACGAAGCAGATAGCCACCTATATCCAAACCGGCGCCAAATCCAACGAGGGCAATGGTGTCGCCCGCTTTCAGTGCGTCGGTGCGTGCCAGTCGATCAAGCGCAAAGGGAATGCAGGCGCTCGAAATGTTGCCGGTCTCGCGCAGCGTTCGAACCACGCGCTCGTCTGGCACGCCGAGGCGCTTGACCGCCTGACTCAGGATTCGTTCGTTAGCCTGATGGAATACAAAATGGTCGATGTCTTCGACCGAAATGCCCGCATCGCTCGCAAGCTTATGGACCGTGTCGCAGATGGCGTTGACGCCGAACTTGAACACGCGGCGGCCATTCATGGACAGCACGCTCTCGCTATCTGCAGAGGCCTTAAACGGCGAGGTGCCGACCAGACCGGGTACGCGCAACGTCTCGACGTCGGGCGCCGTCGAAAGCTCAACGGCAAGGGGGTTGTCTCCCCCAGCTCCAATCACTGCGGCGCCTGCCCCATCGCCAAAGAGCACGCAGGTGGCGCGGTCGGTCCAGTCGTATACAGCCAGTGTAGAATACATATCGGCGGGAATGTCGATATCGGGATTGATGGCATTAGCCAC
>CAVEDI010000135.1:0-2462 GCA_963614405.1 Oscillospiraceae bacterium
GAGACCGCGGGCAAAACGGTTGAGGGCATCATCACCACGCGTACCAATGTCATGGAGCGCAAGCTCAAGGACATCGACGCGCTGGAAGACGCCAACCAAGCCGATGAGATCTTGGGACTCACATCCGCGGAGCTGCTCGCAGGCCAAAAAGACGAGGACTAGCTGCATCTGACGGCTGTGCGCCTGTACGAGCACGGCGCGGGCGCTTTTCGCATCGCGCTTGTCTGAAGTGCGCTTTAGTGTGCAACAATGGCGTTTCGCCCTATCAGACGCGAAAGGAAGCCCATGTCTCAGAGAAACACCAGTCCGCTCAAACGCTCCACCGTGCGTCGCACGCTGCAGCGTTTTTGGGACGTCACGCGCACGCAGCCGCTGATCGTCTTTCTCTCGGTGTTCTCGTCGGCGGGCTACATCTTTTTGCTCACGTTTGCCAACACCTATGTGATGGCCCTCATCGTCGACCGCGTCCAGGCCGGTCCCGTGGCAGGCGACCAGGTGTTTGAGGTCTTTGGTCCTTACATTCTGGCGCTCGTGCTCGTTAACCTAGTGGGCCAAATCCTCTCCAAGCTGCAGGACTACACCGTCTACAAGCTCGAGATTGCGGGCAACTATCACCTGGCGCGTCTATGCTTCGACACGCTCTCCAATCAATCCATGACATTTCATACCAGCCGCTTTGGCGGATCGCTCGTGAGCCAGACGAGCCGTTTTATGAGCGGCTATACGGGGCTGGTCGACGTGACGGTGTATTCGCTCATCCCCACCATCACCTCGGTCATCTGCACGGTGGCGGCGCTCGCCCCGGTGGTGCCGACGTTTACCGTGATCCTGGTGTGCATCATGGCCGTCTACATCGCGTTTGTCTGGCTTATGTACAAGCGCATCATGCCGCTTTCGGCCGCGACGTCCGCCGCGCAGAACAAGCTCTCGGGCGTGCTCTCCGACGCGGTCACGAATATCCTGGCCGTCAAGACCTGTGGGCGCGAGGACTTTGAGCGCGATCTGTTCGACGCCGCCGATCGTGCCGCGCGCGACGCCGAGACGGTCTCGATGCACGCCATGATGCAGCGCAACTTTACGACCTCGGGTCTTATCGTCATCACCATGGCCGTGGTGAGTGTGTTCGTGGCGGGCGGCAACGCGTGGTTTGGCATTTCGGCCGGCTCGCTCGTCATGATCTTTACCTACACCTATAACCTCACCATGCGCCTGAACTACGTAAGCTCCATGATACAGCGCATTAACCGCGCGCTGGGCGATGCGGCCGAGATGACGCGCGTGCTGGACGAGCCACGTTTGGTGGCAGATGACCCGGACGCCCCTGAGCTCAAAGTGACCGAGGGCGCGATTGATTTTGAGCACCTGAGCTTTGCGTACCGTGACGCTGCGGCGGGCGAGAGCGTGTTCGATGACCTGACACTTCATGTGGCGGCGGGCCAGCGCGTGGGCCTGGTAGGCAAATCGGGCTCGGGTAAGACGACGCTCACCAAGCTGCTGCTGCGCCTAGACGATGTTCAGGGCGGCCGCGTGCTCGTGGATGGTCAGGACGTCTCGCGCTGCACGCAGCAGAGCCTGCGCCGCCAGGTTGCCTACGTGCCGCAGGAGGCGCTGCTGTTCCACCGCTCCATTCGCGAAAACATTGCCTACGGTCGTCCCGACGCCACTGATGAGCAGATTCGCGAGGCCGCGCGCCTGGCCAATGCCCTGGAGTTTATCGACCGCTTGCCCCGTGGCTTTGACACTATGGTGGGCGAGCGCGGCGTCAAGCTCTCGGGCGGCCAGCGTCAGCGCGTGGCTATCGCCCGCGCCATCCTAACCGACGCGCCGATTCTGGTGCTCGACGAGGCGACCTCTGCTCTCGACAGCGAGTCCGAAGCGCTGGTGCAGGAGGCGCTCGAAAACCTGATGCGTGGACGTACCTCCATTGTGGTGGCGCACCGCCTGTCTACCGTGGCGGCGCTCGACCGCATTGTGGTGCTGGCCGATGGCGAGATCGTCGAGGACGGCACGCATGCGCAGCTCGTCGAGGCGGGTGGCGAGTACGCGAGCCTGTGGAGCCGTCAGACCGGCGCATTCTTGGAGGCGTAAGCGTCTCGGACGTGGGACAATTGTGCCCATAAGTTTATTGTGCCGTTGAGCCGAGGAGTCGTTATGCCACGCGAGACCAATGCCGCCAAGCGCGAGCGCGCCATCGAGGCGTGCGAGCGTCTCAACCGTCGCTATGGCCCGGTCGAGTGTTTTCTGGATCACGAGAATCCCTTCCGCCTGCTGATCGCGGTGCTGCTCTCGGCGCAAACGACCGACGCGCAGGTCAACAAGGTGACGCCGAGGCTGTTTGCCCAGTGGCCCACGCCCGAGGCCATGGCCGGGGCGAGCGTGGCTGACGTGGCAGACACCATCAAGTCACTCGGCTTCTACAAGAGCAAGGCCAAGCATGCCGTGGAGGCCGCGCAGATGATCGT
>CAVEDI010000136.1:0-4815 GCA_963614405.1 Oscillospiraceae bacterium
TATCGCACCGAGTAGACGAGCTCCAAAAAGCCCAGAATAATGGGCTGATGCAGTAGATAAAAGGGGAGTGCGTGACGTCCAAGACTGGCGAGCGCCGGGATGGAATTGGCGTAGGCCCAGCTAGGGACGGTCTTATCGATTCCCTTCGCTATGTGTGCGGCGAAGTATCCTGCAAGATACATAAAGAAAAACGGGATGATGGGGTAGTAATCACCTGAGACAAACCCAGGGCTCGGAAATCCCAGCCACGCTAGGTAGGGGACAGGGTAGATCGTTTTGGGGATGCTCCAGGTGAGGGCAAACAACAAAAGGCATAGGGACATGCCCCATCTCGCCGATATCTTCTTAAGGACGGGATCGGTCAACGCCACGATGCCGGTACATGCGGCCATGCAGTAGATGATGCCAAAATTAACAGAATCGTCAACTGAGACAAGTGTTGTTGCCAACCAGACGACGAGTGCTGCTAAGGCGTATTTGGCGGCACGTTTGATATTGTTGCGCGAAAGGGTGCACATCCAACCCGCGATAAACAGGAAAACCCAGCTGATGCTGGCACGCCAGATGTCTTGAAAGACGGTCTGGGTAAACCAGGGCATATCCCAACCGTACAGGTAAGCGAGATCGTAACAAGTGTGAAAACCTGCCATTGAAATCATCGTAAACCCGCGGACGGTATCAAAGATGGTGATGCGTTTTTGCATTACGAGAACCGGCGCATCAAGCCGACGACTTTGCCCAGGATAACGGGATTCGTTGCATAGATAGGCTCCATGGTGTCATTCTCAGGCTGCAGGCGTACGCGTCCCTGCTCCTTGTAGAACGTCTTGACGGTCGCTGAACCATCAATCATGGCCACGACAATTTCGCCGTTCATGGCACTCTTTTGTTCACGGACGATGATGTAATCGCCATTGAAGATGCCGACATTGATCATTGAGCTCCCATGTACCTCAAGAATAAAGGAACCATGATCGGTGGCGATTTCGGTCGGGATAGTAAAAGTGTCTTCGATATTTTGCTCGGCCAGAATGGGAATCCCAGCC
Organism: Oscillospiraceae bacterium; assembly: GCA_963614405.1. GTDB lineage: Bacteria > Actinomycetota > Coriobacteriia > Coriobacteriales > Coriobacteriaceae > Collinsella. Next base: position 1,047 of record CAVEDI010000136.1, read on the forward strand.
GCGACGCGACCAACGAGCGGTAGTGAGACCGTTCCGCGAGGTGCGGTGGGCTCGTCAGATTTAGAAATTGAGACAGAGGAACCGTCCTCGTTAAAGAGTTCCAGGGCGCGCGGTTTGGTGGCATCTCGCTTGAGTAGCCCGCGCGCCTCCAGGGCAGATAGATGGGCGTGCACGGTGCTGGGGGAGGAAAGGCCCACGGCAGAAGCCATCTCGCGCACGCTGGGCGGATAACCCTTCTCCTGCTGATATTCCTTGATGAAGTCGTAAATTTGCTGCTGACGCTTGGTAATTTTGCGAGCCATCAGGGCATCCTCTCTACCCATGTCAAACAAATGTTCGAATTTTGCTTGACAGGAACAACTGTTCGAAGATAATAATAACCGAACATTCGTTCTCGCGCTAGACATTTTTGTCCGCGCGGCTTGATAAAACTGTTCTCAGCAAAACACGCGAGAGGAGAACATGATGAACGCAACGAATATGGTCCAGGGAAACCTCGCCCTTAAGCTCGAGACGCCTGCAGAGCCCACTTTTACGGTTGTCAAGGGTGGACGTTCCGGTTATCAGCCTTTGCCCGTAAAGTCTGCTCGCACTCAGTATGCTGTTGCCGCGCCGACTCCCGCTGCCCTGAAGGTCTCGACGATTGTTGCCGTCGCCGTTTCGCTCACGCTCTTTTTTGTCCTCGCTACGTCGGTCTTTAGCGCTCGTCACGCCGCGTATGCCGAGTCCGTTTCCAACGTTACCTACGAGACCATTCGCGTTCAGCCTGGTGATTCTCTTTGGTCGCTTGCCGAGGAATATCCAATCGAAGGCCTTTCCACGCAAGAGACTTCCGACATGATCCGTAACGTCAATCATCTGGAGCATGGTTCGCTCGCCGCCGGTGCGCATCTTAAGGTTCCTGCTCGTTCGTAATCATTATCGCGCTGCGCATGGTACCCTTGTTATCGTTTAAGAGGAGGTACCATGCGCTGTCCTAAATGCGGCAAGGCACATACCCGCGTCGTTGATTCCCGTATGCAGGAGTCAAATAACACTATTAAGCGCCGTCGCGAATGTTGCTCGTGTAACTACCGCTTTACAACGTTCGAGCGATGCGAAGACCCAATTGAGGTCATTAAGTCGGACGGAACTAAGCAGCGGTTCGATCGCAATAAGCTGCTCGTCGGCTTGATGCGCGCCACCATCAAGCGTGATATCGACACTAAGAAGCTCAATGAGATTATCGACGACATCGAGGTCGAGCTGCGCTCTCGCACGCTGACGGCCGTCACGTCGCATGAGTTGGGTGACATGGTGCTCAAACGCTTGGCCAAGATCGACAAGGTGGCGTACATCCGCTTTGCCTCGGTCTACCGCGATTTCAAAGACGTCGATGAGTTTCTGCAAGAGCTCGACAAGCTAAGGTGATTCCATGTCCAACATTACCGTCAACATAAAGCGTCTCGACCCCACCGTCGAGCTTCCCAAATACGCCCATCCCACCGATGCCGGCTTGGATCTGCGCTCCAACGAGGACTGCGTCCTGAAGCCCTTCGAACGTCGTCTGGTCTCTACTGGGCTGGCCATCGCCCTGCCCGATGGCTACGCCGGCTTTGTCCAGCCCCGTAGCGGTCTCGCCATCAAGCAGGGCCTGTCTATAGTCAACACGCCGGGCCTCATCGACGCCCACTACCGAGGAGAGCTCAAAGTCATCCTCATTAACCTAGACCTCACGAACAACATCCAAATCAACAAAGGTGACCGCATCGCCCAACTCGTCATCCAAGAAGTCCCCACGGTCAACCTCGTAGAAGTAGAAGAACTAGATAAAACCGACCGAGGAGCCGGCGGTTTCGGTTCTAGCGGCGTCGCTTAGTCGTTTACGTACTGTCCGCTGACCGGCCCGACCCGCCTATATATCATCCCATGCTCAAACATTCTCGCTTCGCTGCGAAACTGCGCGTGGGACGATATATAGGCGGGCCGGGCCGGTCAACTACGTTTACGCACTACCAGCTGCGCCGGATCCCCAAATTTGAAGCTGCAAAGGCGAACCAAAGTAACTAATTGCAGTAAGCAGATGCGGCAAAGGGACTGTTCCTTTGCCGCATCTGCTTATCAGAAAGATTGATTGTTGTTTTCAAGCGAGTAGCCGCTCGCCCGCTTCTCACACATATCGTTCCACGCGCAGTTTCGCAGCGAGCGAAGCGAAGCGAGAATGTTTGAGCATGGAATGATATGTGTGAGAAGCGGGCGAGAGGGATACGAGCGCCCCGCGAGAATGTTTGAGCATGGAATGATATATGGGCGGCTCCCGCCGAGCAGCGGACTTTCGTCTACCTGATGTGCGCTGGCTTATCGCCCCAGTAGAAGCGGCAGAATGCGCGTTTTCTTTTCTGGGGTTTGCCTACTAGCTCCATGGTTGCGATGGCGATGTCCTCGGCTGCGTGGGGGCGGCGTAGTACTTCGCCGTTGATGAGTAGCGCTTTGAGCGACTCAGGGTGGTCGTGCAGGTGACGAAGCGTCACGATGAGCTCGCGTGCGGTGGTGACGTGCATGCTGGCGCCCATGCCGGTAAGCATCGTGGTGTTGGCCTTTTCCTGACCGTATGATTTGCCCAGCAGGATCATCGGCAGATGAGCGCACAGGCACTCGGTGACCGTGAGTCCGCCTGATTTGAGGATTGCCAGGTCGCAGCCGTGCATGAGGGCCGCCATGTCATCCACGTAGTCCAGAACCGTGACGTTGTCGAGCTTCATGGCGTCGAAGAGCGTTTTGAGTCGGGCGGCGTATTCCTTATCCTTGCCCGGTAAAAAGACAAAGTGCATGTCTTCAAAGCTGCGTAAGAAGGGGAGCGTGTGGTCCATCGCGGCACGGAAACGCACGTATGGTTGAGGCAAACTGGCGCCGGCCATCACCAATACGACGGTTTTGTCTATGGGGAGATTGAACTTGCTGAGCTCATCTTCGCGTTTGTAATCTGAATCGAAACCGGCACGAATGGGAATGCCCGTTATGCGGATCTTTGACTCGGGAACCTTGCGCGGGCGCAGCGTTTCGGCCATAAACTCGTTGGCTACGCAGAATAGGTCGGTGTCCTTGTGGGGCCAAAATCCTTCGACTTCGTAATCGGTCGGCACGCAGATGACCGGAAAATCAATACCCGTGATGACGCGGGCGCCCACAGCGACGTTGGCCGCCGTAATGTGTGTTGCGACCACGGCTATGGGCCTGCGGGTCCGGACGTATTCGTTGAAGGCGGGGAACATAATTCGTGACCATGCTGTGCCGCCGCCCCAGAGCAGATGTCCTGTAAGCGTATATCGCCAGGTCAGGTCGTAAATGGGACGCGTGGCGCCGGTAAACGACGCTGCTGTTTTATTACCATCGAACCTAATGCGTCCAAAATCGAGGATATCTAGGACTTCGATCTCAACATCCTCAGGGATTCCCTTGGTGCCGCGGATAAGGTCAAATGCTTGTGCAATCGCGTTGGCGGCGGCTTTGTGGCCCGATCCAACCGATGCGTGCACAATGGTTACCAGGGATTTTTGCGCAGGTGAAACGGTCATTTGCTCCGGTTGGGGAGTGGCTTGCATGGGCAGGGGAGCGCTATTGCTCGTCTGCGTTTGATCCATCGATAACTCCCCTTCAGCTTTGTTACGCGATTTATCATTGTAGTGCATGAGTGTCATGTTCACGTAAATTTGGGTATGAGCGCAAAGAACGCCAATCTTTCGACAGGAGGTCTCTTTATGACTACCCATCAGCCGATCGATGTTGCTAT
>CAVEDI010000137.1:0-14810 GCA_963614405.1 Oscillospiraceae bacterium
TCCTGCTCGCACGGAGAGCACATTAAGTGCTCTCCGGCTCGTGCGGAACTCGCGACGGAGCAAACATATGCTCCGCCACCCTACGTTTACTTGCTTGCCGGGTACTCGACCTCACGCTGCTTGGCACAAGTGATCTATCTGAAATATCTACCTGTAGGTAAACCCTTGTAGAAAGGTTGACTGTTATGACTAAAGAACTCGATTTCGACGCTATCAAGGCTGCTGCTGAGTCCCACCGTGCTGATATGACGCGTTTTCTTCGCGCAATGATTAGCCATCCCTCTGAGTCCTGCGAGGAGGGTGAGGTTGTCGCTTGCATCAAGGCCGAGATGGAGAGCCTTGGTTATGACGAGGTCAAGGTCGACGGCCTGGGCAACGTCATGGGCTTTATGGGCGAGGGCGACAAGATCATCGCCATCGACTCCCACATCGACACCGTCGGCATCGGCAACATCGAGAACTGGGACGCCGATCCCTATGAGGGCTACGAGACCGACGAGATCATCTACGGCCGCGGCGGCTCTGACCAGGAGGGCGGCATGGCTTCCGCTACCTACGCTGCCAAGATGATGAAGGACATGGGCCTCATCCCCGAGGGCTATAAGATCATGGTCGTCGGCACCGTCCAGGAAGAGGACTGCGACGGCATGTGCTGGCAGTACATCTACAACAAGGACGGCATTAAGCCCGAGTTCGTCATTTCCACCGAGCCCACCGACGGCGGCATCTATCGCGGTCACCGCGGCCGCATGGAGATCCGCGTCGACGTTCACGGCACCTCCTGCCACGGCTCCGCTCCCGACCGCGGCGACAACGCCATCTACAAGATGGCCGACATCATCGCCGACGTCCGCGCCCTCAACAACAACGGCTGCGACGAGTCGACCGACATCAAGGGCCTCGTCAAGATGCTCGACCCCAAGTACAACCCCGAGCACTTCGAGGACGCCCGCTTCCTGGGCCGCGGCACCTGCACCGTCAGCCAGATCTTCTACACCAGCCCCAGCCGCTGCGCCGTGGCCGATTCCTGCGCCATCTCCATCGACCGTCGCATGACCGCCGGCGAGACCTGGGAGTCCTGCCTGGACGAGATCCGCAACCTGCCGGCCGCCAAGAAGTACGGCGACGACGTGAAGGTCTCCATGTACATGTACGACCGTCCGTCCTGGACCGGCGAGGTCTACGAGACCGAGGCTTACTTCCCCACGTGGATCAACAAGGAGACCGCTCCGCACGTCAAGGCCCTCGTCGACGCCCACAAGGCCATGTTTGGTGACGAGCGCATCGGCTGCGAGCCCAGCATGGACAAGCGCACCGGTCGTCCGCTGTGCGACAAGTGGACCTTCTCCACGAACTGCGTTTCCATCCAGGGCCGCTACGGCATCCCCTGCGTGGGCTTTGGCCCGGGTGCCGAGTCTCAGGCTCACGCTCCCAACGAGGTCACCTACAAGGACGACCTGGTCACCGCTGCCGCCATGTACGTGGCTGCCCTGAACCTCTACGATCCGAGCCAGGCCGATGGCGACGCCACCGTGTTCCGCGCCGGTCTGACCAACAACAAGATCGATTAGTCCCATTCCTCGATTTTGTTGAGCCGGGGGCCGCTCGTGTCCCCGGCGCTCCCTGTTGACTTGGGGCCCGCGGTCGTTATCTCCCATGCTTCCTCAACGGTGGCGGGTCCTCGTCATGGTGCTCTGCATGTTCTAGCCACACGCGCATGCCGGAGCACATCTACTCATTGCGATCGTTTCACCTTTAGAAAGGACATTTCCATGGACGCTAAGTTTACCGAGCTCGTCGAGCAGCTGAACGGCCTCGATTTTAAGGGCATGTACGGCAGCGACTTCCTGCACACCTGGGACAAGACCACCGATGAGCTCAAGGCTCTCTACATCGTCGCCGACGCCCTGCGCGAGCTGCGTGAGAACAACGTTTCGTCCAAGATCTTCGACTCGGGCCTGGCCGTCTCCCTGTTCCGCGACAACTCCACCCGTACGCGTTTCTCTTTCTCTAAGGCCGCCAACCTGCTCGGCCTTGAGCTGCAGGACCTGGACGAGAAGAAGTCCCAGATCGCCCACGGCGAGACCGTCCGCGAGACCGCTACCATGATCTCCTTCATGGCCGACGTCATCGGCATCCGCGATGACATGTACATCGGCAAGGGCGATGCCTACATGGCCGAGGTCTCCGAGTCCGTGCAGCAGGCCTACGAGGATGGCGTTCTGGATCACCGTCCCACGCTCATCTCCCTGCAGTCCGACTCCGATCACCCCACGCAGTCCTCTGCCGACATGCTCTACCTCATCAACGAGTTTGGCGGCCTCGAGAACCTCAAGGGCAAGAAGGTTGCCGTCACCTGGGCCTATTCGCCCTCTTACGGCAAGCCGCTGTCCTGCCCGCAGTCGCTGATCAGCCTGCTGCCCCGCTTTGGCATGGACGTCACCCTGGCCCACCCCGAGGGCTACGACCTCATGCCCGAGGTCGTCGAGCGCGCCAAGGGTTATGCCGCCGAGTCCGGCACCACCTTTAAGCAGGTCAACACTATGGCCGAGGCCTTCGAGGGCGCCGACATCGTGATCCCCAAGAGCTGGGCTCCGTTTGCCGCCATGGAGAAGCGCACCAACCTGTACGCCGAGGGCGACGACGCCGGCATCGCCGCGCTCGAGAAGGAGCTGCTCGCCCAGAACGCCACCCATCAGGACTGGTGCTCCACGACCGAGCTCATGGAGAAGACTGCCAACGGCCAGGACACCATCTTTATGCACCCGCTGCCTGCCGACATCTCCGGTGTCTCCTGCGAGCACGGCGAGGTCAACGCCGACGTCTTCGACATGCACCGCGTGGGCATGTACAAGGAGGCCAGCTACAAGCCGTACGCCATCGCAGCCATGATGTTCCTGCAGAAGGTTGCCGATCCCGCCGCTACCCTCAAGGCCCTCGACGAGCGCAACACCGCCCGTTGGTTCCAGGCCTAAAGCTGGGCTGAGAAATGGCTAAGCGTATCGTTGTCGCCCTGGGCGGAAACGCCCTCGGCGCCAACCTTCCCGAGCAGATGGAGGCCGTCAAGACGACTTCCAAGGCTATCGTCGACCTGATCGAGGAGGGCAACGAGGTCGTCGTCGTGCATGGCAACGGTCCCCAGGTGGGCATGATCGCCAACGCGATGGCTGAGCTCACGCGCTCTAATCCTCAGAAGTACGTTCCCTGCCCCTTGTCCGTTTGCGGCGCCATGAGCCAGGGCTACATTGGCTATGACCTGCAAAATGCGCTGCGCGAGGAAATGCTCGACCGCAATATCGACAAGGGCGTCGCCACCGTGCTCACCCAGGTCGAGGTTGCGGCAGACGACCCGGCCTTTGCCGACCCGGTCAAGCCGATTGGTCCGTGGATGAGCGAGGCCGAGGCCAAGGAGCTGGAGGCCGACCGCGGCTACCGGTTCATCCACGACGAGAAGCAGGGCTTCCGTCGCGTGGTTGCCTCGCCCAAGCCCGTGAACATCGTCGAGCTCGACACCATCAAGTCGCTCGTCGAGTCCAACCACGTGGTGATCTCCTGCGGCGGTGGCGGTATTCCCGTCACCAAGGCCCAGGGCAACCACCTTAAGGGCGCTGCCGCCGTCATCGATAAGGACTTTGCGGCCGAGAAGCTTGCCGAGCAGCTCGACGCCGATGCCCTGATTATCCTGACGGCCGTGGAGAAGGTTGCCATTGGCTTTGGCACCGACCACGAGCAGTGGCTCGACACGCTGACCGCTGCCGATGTTAAACGTCTGTCCGAGGCCAACGAGTTTGGTCGCGGCTCCATGCTGCCCAAGGTCCAGGCCGCCTCGACGTTTGCCGAGAGCAAGCCGGGCCGCACGGCGCTCATCACGCTGCTCGAGAAGGCGCGTGACGGTCTTGCCGGCAAGACCGGTACCACGTTTACCGGCGACGCTGAGTAGGCATATCTGCACCATTGAGGAGGGTGCCCTGCGTCGCGGGGTGCCCTCCTTTGTGCTATGGGGAGCCAAGGGGCGTTCGCTGGAAAACGAGTGCGTGCCTGTTCCGACGGAGTGCGAGCTTGCTATGGTGGGTATAGCAACTATGGTGTCCAAAGCAGCCAGGGGAGGTTTGCGGAGATGAAACTCGGTTGCGTCATTATGGCTTCGGGCGAGGGCAAGCGGTTTGGCTCTAACAAGATGCTCGCCGATATCTATGGCGAGCCGCTGATTGCCCGGACCATCGATTCGGTTCCCCGGGGCTTTGACGTCGTGGTTTCGACGCGTTGGCCCGAGGTCGCCCAGATTTGCGAGGACAAGCATTGTTCGTGCGTGCTGCACGATGGCGAGCTGCGCAGCGAAAGCGTCCGTGCGGGCCTTTCGTGGGGGGTCGAACGCAACTGGAAAGGCTGCCTCTTTTTGCCGGGCGACCAGCCGCTTGTGAGCGCGGATTCTTTTGAGGCCATGGTTCGTGCATTTGACGAGCGTGGCCGCAAGCATCCGGTGCGTCTTGCGTACAACGGGGAGCCTTCGAGCCCGGTGCTCTTTCCGGCGGAACTGTTCGATGCGCTTATGTGTCTTGAGGGCAAGGGTGGCGGCGGTTCGATCCTCAAGGACCGTATTGACGTGGTGCTGGTCGATGCGCGTGCCTACGAGCTGTGGGACGTCGATACCGCCAAGGGACAGCGACGCATAACGGAGCATATCGCCGCCTGCTCGTTTTTTGATCGCGTGGCCAACAGCATCAATCAATAAGGAGCAATTATGATCATCATCAAAAACGGCGCGCTCGTGACGCCCCAGGGGCTTCGCCGCGCCGATCTTGCCATGGATGGCGATAAGATCGTGCGGATCGCCGCGGCGATTGAGCCGGCCGAGGGCGATACCGTCGAGGATGCCGCGGGCTGCTGGGTGTTTCCCGGCTTTATCGACGGCCACACGCACATGCAGTGCTGGACCGGTATGGATTGGACAGCCGATAGCTTTGAGACCGGCACGCGCGCGGCTGCCTGCGGCGGCACGACGACCATTGTGGACTACGCGACGGCCGATCGCGGCGTGACCATGCCCGATGCCTTGGCCGAGTGGCATCGCCGCGCCGACGGAACCTGCACGGCCAACTACGCCTTTCATATGGCACTCGCCGAGTGGAACGAGCGCAACCGCGCCGACCTTTCGGCCATGCGCGAGGCGGGCGTATCGTCGTTCAAGACCTACTTTGCCTACGATCATCTGCGCCTGGACGATGCCGAGACGCTCGAGGTGCTCGAGGAGCTCAAGCGCCTGGGCGGTATCCTGTGCGTGCATTGCGAGAACGGCACGCTGGTGAATGAACTGCAGAAGCGCGTGTTTGAGCAGGGTATCCACGGGCCCGAGGGCCACGCGCTCAGCCGTCCGGACGTGTGCGAGGCCGAGGCAGTGAGCCGTCTGCTGTATCTGGCGCACTTGGCCGGCGACGCACCGGTCAACGTGGTGCACCTTTCGACCAAGCTGGGGCTCGAGGCCATCCGCGCCGCCAAAGCGCGCGGGCAGAAGAATATCTATGTCGAGACCTGCCCTCAATATCTGATGCTCGACGATACTTGCTACTTGGAGCAGGGCGAGGACGGCTTTGCGGGTGCCAAGTATGTGATGAGCCCGCCGCTGCGCCATGCGGGCGACCGTGCGGCACTGCGCGAGGCGCTTGTGGCCGGCGAGATCGATACGATCGCGACCGACCACTGCAGCTTTAACCTGCACGGGCAAAAGGACCGCGGGCGCGACGACTTCCGCGCGATTCCCAACGGCGGACCCGGTGTGGAGCATCGCCCCGTCGCGATCGCTACGAGTTTTGAGGGGCAGCTGGGTCCTGAGGATCTGTGCCGCTTGATGAGCGAGAACCCGGCGCGCGTCTTTGGCATGTATCCGCGCAAGGGCTGTCTTGCCGAGGGTGCCGATGCCGACATGTGCGTGTGGGATCCCAAGGCACGCTGGACGATCAGTGCCGCGACGCAGCATCAGGCTGTGGACTACACGCCACTCGAGGGCTTTGAGGCACATGGCCGCGCCAAGGCTGTGTTTGTGAACGGCGTGCTGGCTGCGCGCGACGGCGAGCCCACTGGAGCCCAACCCGGCCGCTACGTCCCCCGCTAGCAGCAAAGATGCCGTGTCCCCTCCGCAGTTGCGGTGAAATACGGACTGTTTGCGGCCGTCGGGCGGCCAAACAGTCCGTATTTCACCGCAACTGCGGAGATGGGGCCGGCTACTTGAGGCTGCTGGCGACGACGGGGCGGTCGAGAGCTGCCTCGAAGCGGTCGGCCATCGTGGGGTCGCTGAGCGTGTCGACTTGGTTGAGCATGACGCGTGCGGTGCTGAGTTTCAGCGCCTGCATCTCGGCATTGAGCACCTGGGCGACGCGCTCGGGCGTGGCGATGTCGGTGGGCTCGCAGCCGCAACGCTCGCAAAAGAGCTCGGGGCGGTGGACGGCTTCGTTGATGGGCTTGCCGAGCCCTGAGGCGCCGACGATCCAGACGATGTTGGCCGTGCCAGAGGGAATCACCGGCTCCCAGGCGGCGTGGGCCTTGAGCGGGAGCCGCTTGCTGCCGTCCGCCTCGGCCAGGACGTAGTCAAAGCGCTGCGCCAGCTGGTCGAGCGGCTCGGCAGGGGAGGAGAGTTTGCCCGTCTCCGGGTCCAAAACACCCGCCTGGCAGATACTTCCGCGGCTCATGCCCGCGCATGCCTCGCAGGTGCAACCGGGGACATGCGAGGCGCCCGGCTTCCAAGGCGCGGCGTCCAAGCGACGGCTCGACCCGTCCCATGGCACGCCGGCGACGGGAAACATATGCGTGGTGGTGCAGAGGAGCACGCGGCCGCCAGCGCGCATGAGCTCGAGACCCAGCGCCTTCAGCAAGGTCGACTTGCCGCCGCTGCCGATAATCGCGGTAATGCCCGGCTCGATCCTGAGCGCCGAGGCAAGATTGCCGCTAACCGTTTCCATCTGTTCACCGCCGTATAATACTGTGATAATAAATAATCATCAGAGTAGCGGTCGAACCGCTTTTGCTCTGCTCAAACCGTAGCACAGGGAGGTGCCCCGGGAATGCTCGTTTATGTTCGCGGCGCCGGCGATATCGCCACGGGTGTCGCCGCTCGCTTGGTGCGCGCCGGCGTGTCGGTCGTTATGGCCGATATCGCGGTTCCCACGTGCATCCGCCGCACAATCAGTTTTTGCGAGGCTATTCGCCTGGGCGAGGTCCAGGTCGAGGGCATTCGCGCCCGCTTGGCGCAGACGCCGGCAGAGGCGCTCGAGATTACCCAAGCGGGGGATGTTGCCGTCGTGGTGGACCCTCAGGCCAAGATGATCGATGAGCTTAAACCCGCGGCTGTGGTTGACGCGATTTTGGCCAAGCGCAACCTGGGCACCACGCGCGACATGGCGCCTACCGTCATCGCCGTGGGGCCGGGCTTTACCGCGCCGGTCGATTGCGACGCCGTGGTCGAGACCATGCGCGGGCATTTCCTGGGCCGTGTCATTACCCAAGGTTCACCCCAGCCCAACACGGGCGTGCCGGGCATTATCGCTGGCTATGGCAAAGAGCGTGTTATCCACAGCCCCGCCGCCGGCGTGTTTCGGTCCGACCGCGCAATCGGCGACATCGTGCGCGCCGGAGACGTGATTGGCTACGCGGGCGATACGCCCATGCGCACGCAGATCGATGGCTGTCTGCGCGGGCTTTTGGCGAACGGCGTGCAGGTGACCGAGGGCTTTAAATGCGCCGATGTCGATCCGCGCGGCGATGCCAGCTATATCAACTACATTTCGGACAAGGCGACGTCGGTCGGCGGCGGCGTGCTCGAGGCACTCGCTATGCTCACCGATATCTTTAGAGGATAGAAGGCGGCAATGGAAAAGCTCGATGTTGTGAATGCGGCGCTTGTCGCCCTGCGTGCTGGCGAGACGTGCGAGCTCGTGGTCGTGGTCGGCACGGCGGGGTCGTCGCCGCGCGGCGTGGGCGCCTGGATGGCCGTCTTTGCCGACGGTAGCCAGGCGGGCACCATCGGCGGCGGCAAGATCGAGCTCTTTGCGCTGGACGAGGCGCGCGAACTCCTGAGCGCGGGACAGTCGCGTCTGGTCCGCTACACCATGGGCGGCGAGAACTCCGATACCGGCATGATCTGCGGCGGAGCCATCTGCCTGTGCTATCTGCATCTGGATGCGACCAAGGCACCGTTGTTCCAGGAAATTGCCGACGCCTTGGCGTATCGACGTATCGGCGACTTCGTCATCGACTTTGAGCCGTTTATCGCGAGTGCGCTCGAGGGCGATGTGGCCGAGTACCATGGCGAGGCATCGCGCCATACCATTGCGGGCTGCCCCGGGCTTTCACTGGTGGAGGAGGGGAGTAAGGTCACCTACACCAATGCCGCCTCCGAGATTCCTCCCGCGCACATCGAGACGCTCTGCCCCGAGGGCCTGACCTACATCTTTGGCTGCGGACACGTGGGCGCCGCGACGGCGCGCGTGCTCACGGCGGCGGGCTTTGCCGTCGTGGCCTGCGATGACCGCCCCGGCACGCTGACGCCCGAATGGGTGCCCGGTGTCTACGATCGTCGCCTGGTCGATTACAAGAACCTGAGCGAGCCGTGTCCCATCGGCCCGCGCGACTTGGTGGTCGTCGCCACGGCGGGTCACAAGTCCGATATCGACGTGGTGATTCAGGCCATGCGCGCCAAGCCCGCCTACCTGGGCTGCCTGGGTTCGCGCCGCAAGACGGCCTTTGTGCGCGCCCGCCTGGAGCAGGAGGGCTTTACACAGGACCAGATCGACGAGCTGCACCTGCCGATCGGCGTTGCCATCGAGGCCGAGGACCCCGAGGAGATTGCCATCTCCATCGCCGCCGAGATGATCCACCTGCGCCGCACCAAACTCGTCCCCCGCAAGCGCTAATCGCATCCCCACCAATAAGTTGCGGTGAAATACGGACTGTTTAAGCCTGTTAGGCCGCCAAACAGTCCCTATTTCACCGCAACTGCTATTTGGGACCCATTTGTGCGGGGGAGTTGTGGAGTTGTGCAGGCAGACGAGGTTTTTCTGGAAATACGCTCCCGATGCGCGTATAGTACCGATTGTTTTGTCGGCTCCTGCTGCGTCGAGTCCAAACCGCAAAATGCCATGAGCGGCGCGGATGCAGCCAGGAGGCACGAGGACAACCCATGTGGCCACGCCCCGTGCTTAAAACCCCAAGAAGGAGTGAACAATGGCAGAAGAGAAGTATGTGCCACGTCTGAAGACCAAGTACAACAACGAGGTCAAGCAGCAGCTTCAGGACAAGTTCCAGTACGAGAACGTCATGATGATCCCCAAGTTTGAGAAGATCGTCGTGAACATGGGCGTCGGCGAGGCCGCTACCGATTCCAAGGCCATCGACGGTGCCGTGCGCGACCTGCGCGCCATCACCGGACAGCAGCCGATGATCACCCGTGCCCGTAAGTCCATCGCTACCTTCCGCCTGCGCGCTGGTATGCCGATCGGCTGCAAGGTTACCCTGCGTGGCGACCGTATGTGGGAGTTCTTCGATCGTCTGACCTCCGTCGCGATCCCCCGTATCCGCGACTTCCGCGGCATCTCCGCCAAGAGCTTCGACGGCCGTGGTAACTTCTCCATGGGCGTCACCGAGCAGCTCATCTTCCCCGAGATCGACTTCGACTCCGTCGATCACCAGCGTGGTATGGACATCACTTTCGTGACCACCGCCAACACCGATGAGGAGGCCAAGGCCCTTCTGGACGCCTTCGGTTTCCCGTTCAAGAAATAGGTTCACCTGCCCTATAAGCGCCGTTCCCACAAGGGGGCGGCGCTTGGGGCGAACAATACTCTATGTGAGGAGGATATAAGTGGCTAAGACATCGATGATCGTCAAGTGCAATCGCAAGCAGAAGTTCTCTACTCGTGAGTACACGCGCTGCCAGCGCTGCGGCCGTCCGCACTCTGTGTACCGCAAGTTCGGCCTGTGCCGTGTCTGCTTCCGCGAGCTTGCACTCAAGGGCGAGCTTCCCGGCGTTAAGAAGGCCAGCTGGTAAGTCACTACCAGCGTTTCAAGCATCAGTTTGGAACAGGGAAAACGCGCTAAAAAGGCTTTGCCGTTAAGGGCGGCGAAGAACCAAGAGCACGTGTTCATCAAGAACGAAGGAGAATCTGTATGAACCTTACAGACCCGATCGCAGATATGCTTACGCGCATCCGTAACGCTAACTCTGTGAATAAGGCCACGGTCTCCATGCCGAGCAGCAAGAAGCTCGTCGAGATCGCTCGTGTTCTGCACGAGGAGGGCTACATCGAGGGCTACGATGTCGAGGACACCGTTCCCCAGAAGACTCTGCACATCACGCTTAAGTATGGTCCCAAGAAGGCTAAGGTCATCAACGGCATCCGCCGCATTTCCAAGCCGGGCCTGCGTAAGTACACCGGCGTTGCCGACATGCCCCGCGTCCGCGGTGGCCTTGGTACCGCCATTATTTCCACCAGCCATGGCGTCATGACCGACCGCGATGCTCGCAAGCACAACGTCGGCGGCGAGATCATCGCTTACGTCTGGTAATTCGCTCGGTAGGTAGAAGGAAAGGAGATCACCGTGTCTCGTATCGGTAATAAGCCTGTCCAGATTCCCGCCGGAGTCGAAGTGGCAGTCAACGGCAACAACGTTGTCGTCAAGGGCCCCAAGGGCCAGCTCGAGCTCGATGTTTTTGAGAAGCTCACCATCAAGGTCGAGGACAACGTCCTCACCGTTTCCCGTCCCGACGACGAGCGTGAGACCCGTGCCCGCCACGGCCTCACCCGCGCCCTCATCCACAACATGGTTGTTGGCGTTTCCGAGGGCTTCGAGAAGAAGCTCGAGCTCGCCGGCGTCGGTTACCGCGTGCAGCAGAAGGGCAAGAACCTCGAGTTCTCCCTGGGCTTCTCGCACCCCGTGATCGTCGAGGCTCCCGAGGGCATCACCTTCGAGGTTCCCGACAACACCCACGTGAACGTCAAGGGTATCAACAAGCAGCAGGTCGGTCAGATCGCCGCTGAGATTCGCGGCCATCGTCCTCCCGAGCCTTACAAGGGCAAGGGTATCCACTATGTTGGCGAGCACATCCGCCGCAAGCTGGGTAAGGCCGCCAAGTAGTCGTAATCGACTTACTCGCATAAGACCAGCACCCCGTTAGGTGCTGGCGAGATCAACCTTTTTAGGAGTTTACGTATGAACAAGCATAAGGCGAAGCTGGAAGGCCTCAAGCGTCGTCAGCGTCGTGTTCGCGGCAAGGTCTCGGGTACCGCCGAGCGTCCGCGCCTTCGCGTGACCCGTACCAACGCCAACATCTATGCCCAGATCATCGACGACAGCAAGGGCTCCAGCCTGACGCTCGTCTCCGCCTCGACTCTCGAGGCCGAGTTCAAGGGCACCCACACCTCGAACAAGGAGGCTGCGGAGAAGGTCGGTCAGCTCGTTGGCAAGCGCGCCATCGAGGCCGGCATCACCAAGGTCGCTTTCGATCGTGGTGGCCGTATCTACCATGGCCGCGTCAAGGCCCTCGCCGACGGTGCTCGTGCCGCCGGTCTCGAGTTCTAGGAGGTATGTAGCACATGGCTCGTAATCAGAAGCAGCAGCGCGAGGCCTCCGAGTTCGAGGAGCGCGTCGTTTACATCAACCGCGTGTCGAAGACCGTCAAGGGTGGTCGTCGCATGAGCCTCGTCGCTCTCGTCGTCGTTGGCGACGGCAAGGGCAACGTCGGCGTTGGCATGGGCAAGTCCGCTGAGGTGCCCATGGCCATCTCCAAGGCGTCTCTCGATGCCAAGAAGAACATGTTCCACGTGCCGGTGACCGATCAGGGCACCATTCCGCACGAGGTTCTCGGTCACTTTGGTGCCGGCCGCATCATCATCAAGCCCGCTGTCGAGGGTACCGGCGTTATCGCCGGCGGCGCTGTGCGTCCCCTCTTCGAGCTTGCTGGCATCAAGAACGTCCTGTCCAAGTCCCTCGGTACCGACAACGGCCTCAACATCATCAAGGCTGCCGTCGAGGGCCTCAAGGAGCTCTCCAGCCCTGAGGACGTCGCGGCTCGCCGTGGCCTGACGGTCTCCGAGATGTTCGTCGGTAAGGAGAACTAAGCATGGCTGACACCATCAAGATCAAGCAGGTCCGCAGCACCAACGGTTGCAAGCAGGACCAGGTCCGTACTGTCCGTGCCCTCGGTCTCCACAGGATCCGCGAGGTTCGCGAGATTGCTGACAACGAGTCCGTCCGCGGCATGATCTTCAAGGTCAAGCACCTTGTCGAGATTGTAGAGGAGTAGCAAATGCAGCTTCACGATCTTACTCCCGCGCCCGGTTCCACCAAGAACCGCAAGCGCGTCGGCCGTGGCAATTCTTCGGGTCACGGCACCACTTCTGGCCGCGGTCAGAAGGGCCAGGGTTCCCGCTCTGGCGGCACCAAGGGTGCCGGCTTCGAGGGTGGCCAGACTCCGCTGGCTATGCGCCTGCCCAAGCTTCCGGGCTTCCGCAACCCCCGTCGTATCGAGTACACCGCTGTTAACGTTGAGCGCCTCGAGCGCAAGTTCGAGGACGGCGCTGTGATTGACGGTGCCGCTCTTAAGGCCGCTCGCATCACCAAGAGCGAGTTCGAGCCCGTCAAGGTGCTCGGCAATGGTGAGCTCACCAAGAAGTTCACGGTCAAGGTCGACAAGGTCAGCGCTTCTGCGCAGGCCAAGATCGAGGCCGCCGGCGGAAAGGTCGAGCTGCCGTGCTAAATGGTCTTAAGAATGCTTTCCGCATCAAAGAATTGCGCGAAAAGATTCTTTTTACCATAGCTATGCTCGTCGTGTACCGCATTGGTGCGCACGTTCCTGTGCCCGGCATTCCCTTCCAGGGGATGCTGGGCCTTTTCTCGACCGATAATAATTCGGTCGCCGCAGGTGCTATGGCCCTCCTGAATCTTTTCTCTGGTGGCGCGTTGAGCTATGTTTCGGTGTTCTCCCTGGGCATCATGCCTTACATCACCAGCTCGATCATCCTCCAGATGCTCCAGGCCGTTGTGCCTTCCCTGCATGAGCTTGCCCGCGAGGGCGAGGTCGGTCAGACCAAGATTACGCAGTATTCGCGTTACCTCACCCTGGCTCTGGCAATCCTCAACTCCGTTGGTTACCTCTTCCTCTTTAAGAGCTTCGGCATCAGCTTTAATGGCGCCGGCGCTCCCGAGATCATCTTCGATCTCATGGTCGTCGGCACGCTCACTGCGGGTGCCATGCTGATCATGTGGATTGGTGAGCTCATCACCCAGCGCGGTATCGGCAATGGCATGTCGCTGATTATCTTTGCGAACATCATGGCCGGCCTGCCGCAGGCGATTTTCTCCAGCACCGAGGGCAATGCCGGTGGCATCATCACCATGGTGATCATCTGCGCCATCATCTTGCTGGTCATCCCGCTGATTGTTTTCCTTGAGCGCGGCCAGCGCCGCATCCCGGTCTCCTACGCTAAGCGCGTCGTAGGCCGTCGCATGATGGGTGGCCAGACCACCTACCTGCCCATCAAGGTCAACACCGCGGGTGTCGTGCCGATCATCTTCGCTTCGGCGCTGCTGTACTTCCCGGCCCAGATTGCCGTGTTCTTCCCCGGCATTGGCTGGATCCAGGCAGTTGCCTCTGCGCTTTCGACCGGTTGGCTCAACTGGGTGCTTAACGTTGTCCTCATCGTGTTCTTCGCGTACTTCTACACCTCTATGGTGTTCAACCCCGATGACACGGCCGACAACCTTAAGAAGCAGGGCGGCTTTATTCCGGGCGTGCGTCCGGGTAGGGCTACCGCGGCCTACATCAAGAACGCGCTTAACAAGATCACGCTTCCCAGCGCTGTCTTTTTGGCGCTCATCGCCATCGTGCCTTCGATCATCTTCTCCTTCACGGGCAACCATCTGATCCAGGCATTTGGCGGCACGTCCATCCTCATCATGGTCGGCGTCGTGCTCGACACGGTCGATAAGCTCGAAGGCCAGATCAAGATGTATGATTACGATGGATTCTTTAAATAGGCTAGAGGAGGATTGCTCATGAACCTCGTATTGCTCGGAGCTCCGGGTGCCGGTAAGGGCACCGTTGCGCAGGAGCTCGTCGCCGAGTTTGGCGTCGCTCACATTTCTACGGGCGACCTGCTGCGTGCTGCCGTCAAGGGTGGCACCGAGCTTGGTATTCAGGCTAAGAAGTACATGGACGCTGGCGAGCTCGTTCCCGACCAGCTCGTGATCGACCTTGTCAAGGAGCGCCTTGCCGCCGATGACGCCCAGCAGGGCTTCATCCTCGATGGCTTCCCGCGCAATACCGCCCAGGCTGTGACGCTCGATTCCGAGCTTTCCGCCATGGGCCGCGAGATCGACTGTGCCCTTCTGGTCGATGTGGCCCCCGAGGTCATCATCGATCGTCTGTCTTCGCGTCGTACCTGCCGCGCCTGCGGTTACACCGGCACCGCTGCCGACGTTACCTGCCCCAAGTGCGGCGGTGAGATGTATCAGCGCGACGACGACAAGCCCGAGACCATCAAGAACCGTCTCGACGTCTACGAGAAGTCCACGAGCCCGCTCGTCGACTACTATCGTGGCCAGGGTCTGCTCAAGTCGGTCAACGGTGACCAGGCTCGCGAGACCGTGTACGGGGATGTCAAAGAGGCTCTCGGTCTATGATCAAGATTAAGTCTGCAACGCAAATCGAGCAGATGAAGAAGGCAGGAGCGCTATCTAAGATGGCGCTCCGCCACGTTGGAGCCATGGTTCGCCCCGGCGTGTCGACCTTCGAACTCGATCAGCTTGCCGAGCAGATTATC
>CAVEDI010000138.1:0-7244 GCA_963614405.1 Oscillospiraceae bacterium
TGGAGCCGTTGCCAGCGGGTTCGGGTGTGCAGTTTGGCACCGTGACCTCGACCGACGAGCTCGATCTTAACTGGCAGCGTCTGGCACTCACCAACGCCATGGAGCGCGACCACCTGGGCGTGCTGACCGGCTCGCCCATCACCGATGTGCGCATTACGCTCACTGGCGGCCGTGCGCATGCCAAACATACCGAGGGCGGCGATTTTCGCCAGGCCACGTACCGCGCGATTCGCCAGGGTTTGATGCAGGCGCGTGAGGCCGGCGCGGCGGTGCTGTTGGAGCCGTGGTACCGCTTTGAGCTCGAGGTGCCGGGGGAGTGCGTGGGCCGGGCGCTC
Organism: Oscillospiraceae bacterium; assembly: GCA_963614405.1. Lineage (GTDB taxonomy): Bacteria > Actinomycetota > Coriobacteriia > Coriobacteriales > Coriobacteriaceae > Collinsella. The sequence continues at coordinate 336 of CAVEDI010000138.1, forward strand.
TCGGATGCCACGCGCATGGGTGCCGAGTACGAGCCGCCGACGATGGCGGGCGATCGGGCGAAGCTTGTGGGTCGCGTGCCGGCATCCGAGGTGCAGGATTATGCGCTGGAGGTGGCCGCCTACACGAGTGGTCGTGGGCATCTGTACCTGGAGTTCGCCGGCTATGCGGCTTGCCATGATGCCGAGCGCGTAATCGAGGCGGCCGCCTATGGGCCCGAGACCGATCTGCCCAACACGCCCGATTCGGTCTTTTGCTCTCACGGCGCCGGTTACACGGTCAAATGGTACGACGTACCCGCCGCGGCGCACGTAAAGATCGATCCCGCCACCTTCCGCCCCTGGCGAGCAGCAGACGCCGAGTTTTTCGGCCACATGTGACAAAGGGACAGTTCCTTTGTCACATGCTATTGGTATAACTCGGTACAAGTTGGTATAACTATTACCAGGGTTTGCCAATCCGAGGAGGCCGACATGAATCCAAATCCCTTTAAGCCCACGGCCGGCAAGCGGCCTCCGATACTCATCGGCCGCGAGTCGGTCATCGAAGATTTCGAGGAAGGGCTCGATAACGGCGCCGGAGCGCCGGGTAGGCTCATGCTCATTACGGGAAACCGCGGCTGTGGCAAGACGGTTCTCCTGCGGGAGCTGCAACGTCTAGCCAATGAGCGCGGATGGGCGGTTGTCTCCGATTCCGCTTCGCTTGGCTTATGCGACCGATTGGCCGACGCGCTTCGCTCGAATAAACCCGTTGTGACGTCAATGGAGTTCGGTCCGTCGTTTGGCCGGATGTCAGTCGAGGCGGCGCGAGCAAAGGGCGAAACGTTGCGAGGGCTGGTCAACGAGCGCCTCAAGAAGCTCGGTCCAGGCAAGGGCATACTGTTTGCGATTGACGAGGCGCAATCTGCGTCTATCGAGGAACTGGCGGCTCTTGCCGTTCTCTATCAGCAGGTGCTCGGAGACCAGGATGCCACGGGCTTGTCCGATAGCGACCAGCGCGGTCTTGCACTGGTCTTCGCCGGCTTACCCAGTATGGTTGACGATCTGCTCGAAGAGCCGAGCGTGACGTTTTTGCGGCGTGCCCAGCAGCGTACGTTGGGGGCGATCTCTTTGCCCAAGGTACGCGATTCGTATATCCAGACGGTCAAAGACGCTGGTCTTTACGTTGACGCGGAGACGGCGGACCTTGCGGCACGCAAGAGCATGGGGCATCCATATATGGTTCAGCTGGTGGGCTATTACATGTGGCGGTCTGCTGTTCGACGCGGCTCGCAGGTCATCGAAAGGCGCGATGTCGAGGATGGCCATGCGGATGCCGTCTCCGAGTTCTACGAAGCGGTTGACGCGCCCCTGTATTACGGGCTGCGCAGTCCACAGCGCCTTTTTATCGAGGCTATGGCGGTTGACGAGAACAAACCGACGCGCATGGCGGATATCATTGAGCGTTGTGATCGTACCCAGAGCTGGGCGAGTAAATATCGCGCAAGCCTGATTCGCGAGCGCGTCATCGAGGCTGCCGGATACGGCCTCGTCCGGTTTACCGTGCCCATGCTGGGCGCATACGTTCGCGATCGAGTTTTATGGCATGAGTAGGGTGATAAAGGTGACGGAACAGAAGATGAGCCCGCAGGCTATCGAGGTGCGTGGCGCGCGCGTTCATAACCTTAAAGACATCGATATCGATATTCCGCTGGGAAAGCTTGTGGGCATTGCCGGCGTGTCGGGTTCGGGCAAGAGTTCGCTGGCGCTGGGGGTTCTTTATGCCGAGGGCTCGCGCCGTTACCTGGAGGCGCTCAGCACCTATACCCGCCGTCGCCTGACGCAGGCCGAGCACGCTCAGGTGGATGAGGTGCTGCACGTGCCGGCGGCACTCGCATTGCATCAGCGCCCCAGCGTGCCGGGCGTGCGGTCCACTTTTGGCACCATGACTGAACTCAACAATAGCCTGCGTCTGCTCTTTAGCCGTTGCGCCCATCATGTGTGCCCGCATTGCGGGGCGCGTGTGGAGCCGAGCCTTAACGTTGCCGCAGGCCTGTCGCTCGCGTGCCCTGCATGCGGTCGTGAGTTCTACGCGCCGAGCGCCGAGGATCTTGCGTTTAACAGCGGCGGTGCGTGTCCCACCTGCGGCGGCACCGGTGTCATGCGCGAGGTGGACGAGGCGAGCTTGGTACCCGACGAGTCAAAGACTATCAACGAGGGCGCGGTGCTTCCTTGGGGCACGCTCATGTGGGATCTGATGAAGCAGGTGGCCGGCGAGATGGGCGTGCGCACCGACGTGCCGTTTAACCGGCTCACGCCTCAAGAGCGCGACATCGTGTTTCATGGTCCGGCGGTTAAGAAGCACATTCTCTACGTCCCCAAAAACGGCGAGGGCGCCACGCCGCTCGACTTTACCTATTACAACGCCGTCTATACCGTCGAGAATGCGCTCGCCAAGGTTAAGGACGATAAGGGTTTAAAACGCGTTGCGCGCTTTTTGCGCGAGGGGCCATGCCGCGATTGCGGCGGCACGCGTCTCTCCGAGGCTGCGCGCCTGCCTCAGGTGCGCGGTATCAATTTGGCGCAGGCCGCGGCCATGACGCTAGGCGAGGCGATTGAGTGGGTGCGCGGGGTGCCTGCATCCTTGCCGACTGAGATGCAGCCCATGGCAGCGGATATCTGCGATTCGTTTTTGAGTGCGGCCCGTCGCCTGGTCGACCTGGGTCTCGATTACCTTTCACTCGACCGCGCCGGTGCCACGCTCTCCACGGGTGAGCGCCAGCGTGTGCAGCTCGCCCGTGTGGTGCGCAACCGATCGACGGGCGTGCTCTATGTACTGGACGAGCCTTCGATCGGCTTGCACCCTGCCAATGTCGACGGCTTGGTGGGCGTAATGCGCGATCTGGTGGATGATGGCAACACCGTGGTTGTTGTCGACCACGATACGCGCGTACTGGCGGAAGCCGACTATCTGGTTGAGATGGGTCCCGTTGCTGGAGCAGGCGGCGGCAATGTGATTGCTGCAGGCACGGTAGACGAGGTCGAGCAATCGCGGGGCAGCCGCATCGCTCCGTTTTTGCGCGCAGAGCCCAAGCGCTTGCGTCCGCAGGTGACTGACGACGACATGTTCGACCAGGGACATATCCGCATGGCAACCGATACCATCCACACCGTCAAGCCGCTCGAAGTCGATATCCCGCGCGGTCGCCTTGTCGCGGTGACGGGCGTTTCGGGTTCGGGCAAGACGACATTGCTGCTCGAGACGCTCATTCCGGCACTCAAGGCGCAGGCAGCCAGTGGGCGCCTGCCAAAACATGTGCGTTGGGTCGACGCCGAGGGTATCGCCCGTGCCAACCTGATTGACGCCACGCCCATCGGCGCCAACGTGCGCTCGACGGTGGCGACTTATGCCGACATCCATGACGAACTGCGTCGCGCCTTCGCCCGTACGCCCGAGGCCAAGGCAGCCGGCTACAAGGCAGGTGCCTTTAGCTACAACACTGGCGCCTTGCGCTGCCCTACGTGCGATGGAACGGGCTCGATTTCGCTCGACGTGCAGTTTTTGCCCGACGTCGAGATCGTCTGCCCGGCATGCCGTGGTTCGCGCTACGCCGAGGCCGCCTCGCATATCCATCGCGAGGGCAAGGACGGGAGTCTGCTTACGCTGCCGCAGCTTATGGACATGAGTGTGGACGAGGCCATCGACGTCACACTGGGACTCAAGAAGGTTCAGACGCGCTTACAGACTTTGCACGACCTGGGCCTGGGTTATCTCACGCTTGGCGAGCCCACACCGGCGCTTTCGGGCGGCGAGGCGCAGCGTCTTAAGCTTGCGAGCGAGATGGGCCGTGTACAGGACGATGCCGTATTCGTGTTCGACGAGCCCACGATCGGCCTGCATCCGCTCGATGTTCAGGTGCTGTTGAACGTGTTTGACGGCCTCGTTGCCAAGGGCGCCACAGTTATCGTGATCGAGCATGACCTCGACCTTATCCGTAACGCCGATTACGTGATTGACATGGGCCCGGGCGGTGGCGATGCGGGCGGGCAAATCGTCTGCGCCGGTACGCCAGGCGACATCGCAGTCTGCTCCAAGAGCATCACCGGTCGCTACCTATAGGCAATGTGACAAAGGGACTGCCTCTTTGTCACATTGATTTCTATTTCACGCATTGAGCCGCGAGATAGTCGCGGAAGAATGGCAATTCAAATGCGACGAGCCCTCGTCCTCGTTCTCCGATGATGCCGGCATCTATCATGCGGCGTCGGTAGCGGGAGACCTGCTGCGGCGAACGCTTAAGGCGCTCGATAAGGTCGGCGGTGGTGGACTCTTCTTCGTCATCGAGCATGGCGATGAGGAATCGCTTGTCCTCTGCAGTGAGTTCCCGATAGGTTGCCGCGAGGATTCGGTCGTCCATCTCGTCGCGCGCGATTTTGATTCCCAGGTCAAAGTCGCGTGACGAGATTTTCTTCGAATCGTTTGTGAGATCCCAGGCACGGTAGCCTACGAGTTGCAATAGGAAGGGAAAACCAGAGATCGAGCGAACGGCTCTATCGATTCCCTCAGCATCTGCCAGGCGATCGTTTTCCTGGATTGTGCGAATCAAGGCCTCTCGCACGTCATAGTCGGCAATGCGACCCAGATGATATTGTTGGGCGCGGCGAAGGAACGAGACCGTCTTGTGGTTCAGCAACGTCGAGACGTTGTTGGGAAGTCCCGCCATGAGCAGCGCGACGCGTCTCCCATCGGTCACAAAGTGCTGATACGTCGCTGCGAGCTGAATCATCTCGTCGAGTGTCGGGTCCACCTCGTCAACCGTGACGAGCAGACCGGTGCCCGCTTCGTTGAGCTGGTCGATGATGTCGCTCATGCGATACCGCCAGGTTGAGGCATCGTGAACGCGACTGACCTCGATGCTGCCGAGCGGTGCAATTCCGAGACCGGTGACTTCGAAGTGGTTGGACGGGTCGATAAGATGGCCGGCAGCACGTTTCGCCCCGAACTCGATTTCCTCAAGCATTCCCGGGAGCGCGGTCGTCTTTACGGCAATCCAGCCGTGGGATTCCGCCCTTGTCGCGAGCGACGACATGAGAGCGGTTTTACCGGTTCCACGAGCGCCTGAGAAGATCGAGGTCAATTCTGGGCGCCTGCGCTGGCTCAAGAAGGCACGGTCCAAATCCCGAATAATCTGTTGTCTGCCAGCGAGGTGGGCAGGAACCTCACCAAAACTGGGGGTAAACGGGTTCTCGAGATATTCCACAAAGCTCTCCTTTCACACCGCCGTTTAACTTCATTTTACTTTAGTTAATTCTGATTAAAAGTGAGGGCTCTTTATCTAGAGCATCAATTAGGCGTGTGTGCCATCGGCGCGGCGTTTGAATGTGACAAAGGGACAGTTCCTTTGTCACATTCCCGGAAAGCCTGTTTGGCGTAGGGCCTCGTAGAGGACGATGGCGGCGCTGTTGGAAAGGTTGAGGGCGCTGATGCGGTAGTCGTCGGGATTGACGAAGTTGCCGCAGATATCCTGTTGAAGGATGGCCTCGTGGCTGTCCTCGGTATGCCCCAGCGATTCCTCGTGAGCTTCCCATGCCTCGGCGTTATCGAGCGAGTCGCAATCGCGCAGCATCGGGATGCGCTCGCAGCGCTCGGGCGCCGCGGCAAGCAGTGGCTCGGGAATGCCCGAGCTCTCGCTGCCAAAGACCAAGTAGTCGCCATCGCGGTAGGTACTCTGCGCATAGGTTCTGCGCGCCTTTTTGGTCAGCAGATGCAGGCGCTCGTCGGCAGGGGAGAGGCCGTTGCGCGCAAGGAAATCCTCCCAGCCGGCATAGGTGGTCACGTCCAAGTTTTGCCAGTAGCCCAGTCCGGCACGACGCACCGTCTTGTCGTCGAGCGAAAACCCCAGCGGCTCCACCAGATGCAGACGGGCGCCGGTGACCACGCAGGTACGGCCGATATTGCCTGTATTGGCCGGAATTTCGGGTGCATACAGCACGATATTGAACATGAATCTCCTTGGCTCAGAACGAAAAACCACCACGAAGGGCACCTTCGTGGTGGTTTGGCGGTTACGTAGGCAGAAAAATACCCGCTTGGATAAGCCTAGGCGCGGTGCCAGTCGGTCAGGCAGGCATCGAGGGAGGCGATGAGCGCATCCTTGTCCATGTGACGGCCGATGATGCACAGGCTCGTCATACGGTCGCCCGTCTCGTCGTCCCAAATCTGCATGATCTCGGGGTTTTCGTCGATGATCTTCTGTTTCTCGCCCTCGGGCGCCGAGTCGACAAACAGGCCGTTCTCCATCAGGCGCATCTGGTGGCCGGCCTGCTCAAACATGTAGCACATGTCCGGATCGCCGGTCTGCCACAGCGGGCCCTTGACGCGAATGACCTCGTCGGGCCACTCCTGCTCAACAAAATCGGTGAACTTCTGCAGGTCAAACGGCTTGCGGCGCGAGTACACAAAAGTCTCGATGTCGTACTCGAGCACCTCGGGGTCGTCGTGCTCCTCGGGATGCTCCATGGCCTCGATCCAGGCAGCGGAGTTGTAGGCGCGCATAAAGTCGAAGCGGTCGGTGTCGAGCAACTCCTCCATGGGAACCTCGCCGTTTTGGGCCTCGACGATCACGGCGTCTTTCTGCAGGCTGCGCACGATGGCCTTGAGCTCGGCGATCTGCTCGGGCGTCACGGTATCGGTCTTATTGAGGATCAGCGTGGAGCAGAACTCGATCTGCTGGATGAGCAGGCTCTCGATGTCGTCCTCGTCGATATCCTCGGCCAGCAGGTCGCGACCGCCGTTGAACTCGTCGTACATGCGGGCGCAGTCGACCACGGCCACGATGTTGTCGAGCGCGAGCTTGGGCTCGCCGCCCACCTTGGCCTCGTCGCAGAAGCTCGAGATGGTGTAGGCGATGGGGATGGGCTCGCAAATGCCCG
>CAVEDI010000139.1:0-7902 GCA_963614405.1 Oscillospiraceae bacterium
CCTGCTCAAGGCCCGCGATGGCCTGATGCTGGGCATCTGCAACGGCTTCCAGGCCCTGATCAAGCTCGGCCTGGTGCCCTACGGCGACATCGTCGACGCCACGCCCGATGCGCCCACGTTGACGTTCAACACCATCGGTCGCCACCAGAGCCGTCTGGTGCGCACCCGCATCTCGTCCAACTTGTCCCCGTGGCTGTCGCAGTGCAGCCTGGACGACCCCTATACCGTCGCCATCAGCCACGGCGAGGGCCGCTTTGTCGCCAATGACGAAGTGCTCGCCCAGCTGATCGCCAACGGCCAGGTCGCCACGCAGTACGTGGGCGAGAACGGCAAACCCAGCATGGACCTTTCCGTCAACCCCAACGGCTCCGCACTCGCCATCGAGGGCATCACGAGCCCCGACGGCCGTGTCCTGGGCAAGATGGGCCATGCCGAGCGTCGCGGCGACAACCTGTACTGCAACGTGCCCGAGCATGTCCCCGGCGACAAATTCATGCCGATCTTTGAGAGCGGCGTAGCCTACTTCGCCTAAACCTTTCCCATCGGGTACAATCCCTTCGGGTAACAACACCCGCCATCGGCACGCCCGGTGGCGGGTTCTTTTTTGCTTCGCGCATACAGGAAGGACATCATGGAAAGCCGCAAGCCGTATCTCGCCACCCTGCCCGGGCTCATCCTGGGCTGCCTCGTCTGCTGCGCGCTCTGGGGATCGGCTTTCCCCTGCATCAAGATCGGCTACGCGCTCTTTGGTATCCCGGCGCACGATAGCGCCTCGCAACTGCTTTTTGCAGGTTTGCGCTTCACACTTGCCGGTATGCTGGTCATTGTTGGCATGAGTGTGGCCCAGCGCCGTCCGCTCGTTCCGCAAGTGCGCGATATCAAGCCCATCTGCATCCTGTCTCTCTTCCAGACTATCGGACAGTACTTCTTTTTCTACCTGGGACTCTCGCGCGCCAGCGCCATGTCGAGCTCCATCATCGAGGCCAGCGCCAACTTCCTCGCAATCCTCTTTGCCGCCCTGGCATTTCACACCGAGAAGCTCAATACGGCCAAGGTGCTTGGCTGTGTGCTGGGCTTTGCCGGCGTTGCGCTCGTCAACCTTTCGGGCGCGGATGGCACCTTTGGCTTTACGCTCGACGGTGAGGGCTTTATCTTGGCTTCCACTGTTGCGGGCGCCCTATCGACCTGTCTCATTGGCATCTTCTCGCGCGAGCATGACGGCGTCTTGCTTGCCGGGTGGCAGTTCTTGGTCGGCGGCCTGGTCCTCACCGCCATCGGCTTTTTGATGGGTGGCACGCTCTCCCCCACGGCGATTGTCCCCGCTATCGCGCTCATCATCTACATGGCGCTTATCTCCGCCGTCGCGTACTCGCTATGGTCGCGCCTGCTTGCCGTCAACCCTGTCAGCCGCGTCTCGGTCTTTGGGTTTATGAATCCCGTCTTTGGTGTGCTGCTGAGCGCGCTGCTGCTCGGCGAGGGCGCTGGCACGAGCCCCGTTACCGTCATCGTTGCCCTGCTGTTGGTCTGCGGCGGCATCATCATCGTCAACAAACCCAAAAAAGCCTAGCGAGCTCACCTTTTTAGGGAGGGCATTCGCATACTTTAGCTTAATGGAGCACACTGGTTCTCGTTGATTTCGTACCGAGTCGCGGCGGCAGACGCCCGTCTTGCCGCACCGCGCCTGGGCATTATGGCCGGTGGCCCCCCACAAACGCAAAAGGGGCATACGACCAAACACGGTCGTATGCCCCTTTTCTAGCGTATTTGTACGCCGGCTTTCTTTTTCTCGGCCTTGACGCGATAGAGCTCCGCATCGGCAGCGCGAAGTAAGTCTTGCCAGGTATCAACACTATCGCCGACCCGCGCGCAACCGATGGACATCCGCAATGCATACGGCACCTCGGCATGCGCGAGCTCGTCGTTGATTGTCGCGCACAGATGCATGATATCCTGTTCCGCCGCTGCCTTTTGGAGCACCACGAACTCATCGCCACCATAACGCGCGATAAAGCCACCAGACGCCGAGCAGACATCCTTGAGCGCCGTCGCAACAACCTGAAGAGCATGGTCGCCCTCCACATGTCCATAGCGATCGTTAATCTGCTTAAAGCCGTCAGCGTCCATCATAAGCAGATATACATCTTCGGCCTGATCCACATTTGAAAAGAGCGACAGCATATAGGTCTCAAAACGGTTGCGGTTGTTGAGTCCAGTCAACGGGTCAGTCGAGATCAGTTGCTCCTGGCAGATGATATAGAGCAGCAACATGCTAATCATTATGCCGACACAAAGGCCAGGCACCGAGTATACGATCTGAAAGGTACCGCCCACCAGGGCCGGAATGGCGAAAAATGCCAAGGTTCGATAGATAGCCTTCGTCTGCAGGCTCTCGACCCTGCGAGATTGCACAAACGCATGCAGGGACGTATGTATAACGTAACAGTAGCTGACAATGGGCTGGATCATATAGGCAAAGCCGCGACGATACACGCCCTGCGAATCGATATAGAACAAGGCGTGCGTTCAGTAACTGGTAAAAGCAAGCACGACCACCAGAGCCGTAGGCAACGTTACAAGCACCACCCTATAGCGCGAGGTCACAAGGCGAGAGCCCTGCATCGTCTCGGAATAGATAAACCAAATGAGACACGCGATGGCAAAGAGCGAAAACGAAACCGCGTTGGAAATCCAGTTGGCAGCAATACCCAACGTGCCGTCCGCACCATCCGAAAGCGTCCAGATCATATCGAATAATATGTACGCGGCAGAGGTGTAGCCAAGCATGCTAAACAATAGCTGCAGGGTGCTCGAGAACAAGGAGCGACGACTTCGCGCGGCAAGCCCGATAAGAACAATCATGCATAGCAGGAATATCTCAATCTTGAGTGCCTTAACCACTAGACGCCATCCCTTCAATATCCGAATGGTCAGAATCGCCCAATTCGAATCAGGGCAATAAACACCCCTTTACTCCGCAGGGGTAAAGGGAATCATAGCAAAGCGCCCGAACATCACTGCAAAACAGTTTCTGTTCGGGCGCTCGGACGGCGCGAATTGCACGCCGGAATCAATTATCGGTAACGGCCGTTACTCGCCATCGATGTCGGTCGCGACGGCCTCCTCGATGGCCTCGACACCGGCAGGCGACAGGTCCTCCTTGCCCTGGCAGAACTTCTTGTCGACCCAGCCGGTCAGAATCGGAGCCATGATTGCCGTGATGATAACGGCAGTGGCGATCTGGGCGTACGCGGTGGGCGCAAGCTCGGCGTAGCGCGGCGCGACCTCGGCGAGAGCAACCGGCGTGGTCATAGCCGTGCCGGCGATGGTGGAACAAGCCACGGCAGCCTTGCCGTTACCACCGCACAGGCGCTCGAACGCAAAGGTGATGGGACCGACGACAAACAGCGTGACAAGGCCCAGCAAGATGCCGGAAATACCACCGGTGATAAAGCTCGACAGGCTCATAGACGCGCCAAGCTGAAATCCGATGACGGCAATCGCAGGGTTGGCACCGGGAACTAGCAGGTTCTTGATAAACGGGAACAGGTTGCCCAGAACCATGCCGATAACGAGCGGCAAAATGGAGCCGATGATAGTACCGACAGGGATGTTGGCAAGGCCCGAAACACCAAGGATGATCATCGTGACGGCGGGGCCGGCCGTAAAGAACAGGATACCGACGGCGCCCTGCTCGGACTCATCGCCGAACTCGCCCATGATGCCCGTATAGAGCGCCATGTTGCAAAACGTAATGCCGCCGATGATAGACACGGAGCTCAGACCCAGGAAGTTGTCGTTAAAGAAATATGCCACGCCTAGGCCGAGAGCCGCTGCGACGACCAGCTTGGGAATCAGCACGACGATACCGGTCTTGATGGCGCCCGGCGTGGACTTAAAGCTGATGCCGGCGCCCACGAACAGCAGGATCGCGGCGACGATGGTATTGGAGCCACCGCGGCAGGCAGCCGTAAAGAAGCCGCCGATCTCAAAAACCTGCGGGCAGAAGGTGTTGAGCAAAAGACCGACGATCATCGGATAGATCATGATGTCGCCCGGGATGCGCGGAACCTTGAATTTCTTTTGCTCGTTGGCAGTCGCTTCCTGTGCCATGAAACCCCCATTTCCGCTGACGCGGAACAAAAGCCCACGTCATGCTTTGCTACAGTAAAGTTTGACCATGGTACCAGAAGAAATAGACCAGCTCGGTGAAAAATTCGACAAGTTGGGATGGAACGAGATTCGGCGCCCGCGACGCCACCCCTATATAAGGCTCAAGACAATATAGAGTACGATGCCCGAGACGCAGCACCACAGCATCGATTTTGTCTTGACCGCCACGACCACGACGCCGACGGCCGCAATCCAGGGAACCAAGGCAGGCCAGAGTCCCGCGTCGAACGCGCCGGGGCTCACCAAGTCGTTGGCGACCAGCGCGGCAAAGGCAGCGGGCGGGATATAGCCCAGGGCCTCGGTAATGCGGGGCGACAGGGTCCGCCCGCGCAAGGCGAACGCCGGCGCGATGCGAAAGAACGCGATAGCAGCCCACGACGACAGCCACAGAACCAAGAACTCGTTAACGGGCATCGCGGGCACCTCTTCCGTCAAATACAGCATCGCACGCCAACGCAATGGCAATGCCGGCCACGACGCTTGCCGGCACGGCAATATTCGTGAGGCCCAAGAACTTGCATACGGCGACGGACACCGCGCCCGAAACCGCCGCGACAACGTTGCCGCGCGACAGCCGCTGCGAAAAGAGCAGGCAGATAAAGAGCGAGGTGCAGACAAAGGCTGCAATGGCGGTGGGAACATCGACAACGGCGCCGACGATGGTGCCCATCGTACACGAAACGCCCCATGTTGCGATGAGGATCACGTTGAGCACAAAGGACTCGCGCGGGCCCCAATCCTCCCCTTCAACCAACTTGGCAAGCGAGATGCCATATGCCTCCTCGGTAAGTGTCGCGGCAACAGCCAGCGTCTGACGCTTCGAGGCACCCGTCAGATGCGGCGCGATCGATGCCGAGTAAAGCGCAAAACGCGAGGAGATGGCGGCAACGCTCGCGATAATCGAAGGTGCCGGCACGTCCGCCAGCCAAAGATTGCAGATCATAAACTGGCCGCTGCCCGTCACAAACGTGCTGCTCAGGGCAAAGACCATCCAGGGCTCCATTCCTGTCTGCCCCATGATCATTCCGCACGGCGCGCCTATTGCAACATAGGTAAGCATCACCGGCCAGACGGTTCTAACGATTTTGAACACCATACGCTTCTCATCCTGACAAGGTCTCCGAGCCGCATGTAGCGATACGGCAGAATCATCATCCGACAGCAACCGAGTTCACCTACAATTGCCACCGGATCGAAAGACACAACTTTTTAGGAAGTCATTATGACAGCTATCGATCGAGACCGGGCGCGCGCGGCCTTCAAAAGCTACACCGATGCCTACGACGCCACCAACCCACGCATCGCGCTCAAAATCGAGCATACGTACCACGTGGCCGAGGCATGCGATGCCGTAGCGCGCGAGCAGGGCTGGTCGTCAGAAGATATTGACCTGGCATGGCTTTGCGGCCTGCTACACGATATGGGCCGCTTTGAGCAGCTGCGACGCTGGGACACCTTTAAGGACGCCGAGAGCATGAGCCATGCGGCGCTGGGCATCGAGGTCCTCTTTGGCGAGAATCCCGCCGATGCACCCGACACGACAAACATCCGTGACTTTATCGAAACCGGTGCGCATGACGAGCTCATCCGAGCGAGCATCGCCTATCACAGCGACTTTCGCCTGCCGGCACAACTCGACGAGCGTACACGGTGCTTCTGCGATATCGTGCGCGATGGCGACAAGATCGACATTATGCGCACCATCGCCGACAGCACCGTCGATACCATCCTCAAGGTGGATGAGGACGCGTTTCTAGCCAGTCGCTTCTCGGTACCGACGCTTGCCGCCTTTGACGAGCATCGGTGCGTCGCGCGCGACGAGCGCAACGAGCCGGCGGACTACCTGGTGGGACTCATCTGCTTTATGTTTGAGCTCGTCTATCCAGCGAGCCGCACGCTGGCGCGCGAGCAGGGCGATATCTACCGCCTGCTCGACGCGCCCTTTGGCATTACGCGGCCCTTTACCGACCCCGCCACGCAGGCGACTTGGAGCCGCCTTAAGGACGAGATGCGCGACTGGCTGGCGCGCGCCTAGCGCTCAAGCTGGGCCAGCAGTTCCTCGACGACCTCGACGGCATCGCCGACAACCTTGTACTGGGCAGCACCAAAGATGGGGGCATCCGGGTCCTCGTTGATGGCGATAATGCACTCTGCCCCACCGATGCCGGCAAGATGCTGGATGGCGCCCGAAACACCGATACTCACGAGAAGCTTGGGCGAAACCGATACGCCGGTCTGGCCAATCTGATGGCGACACTCCAACCAGCCGGCCTCCACGACAGGTCGCGTGCAACCAAGCTCGGCTCCCAGAGCCTCGGCGAGCCTTCGCATCAGGGGCAGATTCTTCTTGGAGCCAATGCCGCGGCCCACCACGACCAAGCGCTCGGCATCGGCGATCGAGGCCTGCTGCCTCCACTCCTCGGCGGGAATCGAGATCTCGACACGAGCCTTAGCATCATCCGCAAGCGATATCTGGGTGATCGTGCCGGAGCGGTCGTAGTCAAAGTCGGGCGCCTTAAAGATGCCGGGACGAACCGTTGCCATCTGGGGACGATGATTGGGGCAGACGATGGTGGCCATCAGGTTGCCGCCAAACGCCGGACGCGTCTGTTGCAGCAGCCCCGTCTCCGTATCCATCGAAAGTACGGTGCAGTCAGCCGTAAGGCCCGTCTGCAAGCGCACGGCAACGCCGGGTGCCAGTTCGCGGCCAAAAGCGGTCGCACCGTATAGGATGGCCTCGGGTTTGCGTTCGGCTACCAAATCGCAGATCAAGCGGGCGTAGACCTCCGCATCGTTTTGGCGCAGGCGCTCGTCGCGACAGGCCAGGACTTCGTCGGCGCCCGCGCAAACCAGATGCTCCAGGTCGCCGAGAGAACCCTCGGGACCCATACCGATCAGTGCCACCAGACGGCAGTCGCGAGCATCGGCAAGCTCGCGGCCCTTGCCCATAAGCTCATAGGCAACGGGAGTCACCGTATCGTGCTCGTCGGTCTGCGCGAATACCCAAATGTCTCGATATGCATCAAGGTCCACCGCACCAGCGGCCTCGTCACGCTCGATCGAGATAGCGTTGACAGGACAGGCGTCGACGCACCCACCGCATAGGATGCAGCCGTCGGTTACGCGGGCGCATCGGCTGGGTCGCTCGCCTTCCACTACGATGCCGCCCGAGGCACAGGCGCGAACGCAGCGACCGCAGCCGATACAGGCTTCGCTATCGATAATCAGTCCGCTCATCTATGCCATCCCCTCGATAATCTTGGCAAGCTTTGCCGCCTGCTCGGACGCCGTCCCCTCAACGGCCTCGCACGTTTGGTCACGGTCGGGCACAAACGAGCGCACGACCTGTGTCGGCGACCCGGCAAGACCGCAACGCGCGGGGTCGGCGTTCACGTCGGCGGCACTGACCACGCGCACGTCCGCCTCCTCCGCCGCGCGAATACCGGCAATACTCGGCATACGCAACTGGTCAATCTCCTTGGCAGTCGTCATCGCGCACGGCATCTCAAGATAGACCGTCTCCTCGCCGGCATCGCAACCGTGAACGAGCGCCAGCGAGCCACAGGTCGTAAAGCCCGCGCTCTGCACGCAGCTCACGTCGGTCACGCAGGGAATATCAAAGGCACCGGCAAGCTCGGGACCAATCTGGGCCGTATCGCCATCCACCGCCATCTTGCCGCAGATGAGCAGGTCGAAGTCCTCGTCGAGCGCCTCGATGCCGCACTTGAGGGC
>CAVEDI010000140.1:0-4842 GCA_963614405.1 Oscillospiraceae bacterium
CTGGTTATGCAGTCCTCTTTGAATGACAAGTTGTCGCTCTGGTGGGCGCGCAGCGTCAACTAGTTACGCGGTTTGGTAAAACCGCGTAACCCAACTAGAAGCGGTTACCGCGGAAGCCGCCACCGTTGCGGCCGCCACGGTCGCCACCGCGACCGCCGCGGTCGTTACCACGGTTGCCGCCGAAGCCGCCACGGTTGCCACCGCGATCGCCATAGCCACCACGGTTGCCGCCAAAGCCGCCGCGACCGCCACGGTCGCCGCCACGGTCACCAAAGCCGCCACGGCCGCCGCGATCGCCACCGCGACCGCCACGGTCGCCGCCACGGCCACCGCGGTCACCAAAGCCGCCACGGCCGCCTCGATCGCCACCGCGACCGCCACGGTCGTCACGGCCGCCGCGAGGACCGCGGTCCTCGTCCAGGCCCATGGCGACAAGCGGAGCGATAACCTTATCGAGAGCGGCCATCAGCTCGGTGGCCTCCTCGTAAGAAAGCTCGGGCAGGAGCTTCTCCTTCTTGTTGGCAAGCTCGACCAGGCCCTCAGCGGCATCCTCGGCAGCGAAGACGACGATCTTGCGCATATCGCCCTCGGCGTCGTCGATGCGGCCGACCAGATCGGCGGCCTCGGCCTCGGCCATCAGGCCATCGAGCTCACGGAGGCGCATGCCCAGCAGGTCGGACATTTCCTTCTGCTCCATCTTGGGCTTGAGGTCAAGAAGCTTGATGGCGCGCTCAATGTTCGCCATGCGCTCGGCCTTGGCCTCCTCCTCCTTGGAAATAGCAAAGCGACGGCTACGCAGCAGGCGGGCGGCCTTCTGCATCTTGTCCATCAGCTCTTCGTCATCGTAATCAACGGCGGCCTCGACAACCTCGGCCTCCTCCTCGGCGGAAACCTCGTCAGCAGCCTCAACCTCGGCAGCTTCGGTCTCCACGGTCTCGACTGCCTCGACCTCGGCAGCCATGGTCTCGTTCTCGGTCTCGTTCATGATCTCTTCGTTCTCAGACATGAGACTCCTTCTTGGCCCTCTCGGGCATCATCGCCCCATTCGCGGGGCCCGTCGCGCACTCTTTGCGCTTTAAACATTCATGCCTCTCGGCAAAACGTCCATTAGTTTATGGTGTCGCCATCCAATCTAGCTGCAGAATCTATGTGCACACATTAATGCGACATGTGCGACTCGCGATGAGCGTACACCAGCGACGCCACGAACCCGACCACGGCAATTACAGCCGCTACACGCACGGCAGCTGCAAATCCAATCGCCTGGGCAACGTCTGTCGCAGCGCCAGCGGCGCCGGCGGTCGCAGCAGAACTCGAGAGCAGACCGATAAACAGCGACGGGCCAAACGATGCGGCAATCATATTCCACGTGTTAAGCAATGCCGTTCCGTGAGGATGTTCAGCGGCGGGTAGCGTCTCCAAGCCGGCCGTTTGCGAGGGGCTCAGCACCAAACCGACTCCGGCATACACCACAACGGTCAGCGCCACGACGACGCCGATGTTCATGCTTGCCGCCGTCATCGAGATGGCAGTCTGCCCCACGGCAATCAGGGCAAAGCCGACCGGCAGCAGCGGCCATGCGCCACGGGCGTCCATCACGCGTCCGCCCACAATCGAGGTCACGGCGTTACAGGCAATCGCCGGCAAAATGAGCAAGCCCGCAACAAGTGCGGTCATGCCGTATGCGCCCTCAAAATAGAGCGGCAACAAAACGCTCATCGAGAACGTCGTCATCATCGACACCACCACAAGCAGGCACGCAGGCCAAAAACGAACGCTCGCCATGGGACGCACGTTAAGCACCGGATGCTCGAGTTTGAGCTGGCGGGCCGCAAACAGGCCGAGCAGCACAATGGCGGCGATAAGCGTCACGATGCCGGCAATCAGATTGGTCGAGAACTCGCCTACGGAATACACAAATGCCGTAATGCCGGCGGCGAGCAAAACAACCGACAGAATATCAAGCGTGGTGTTCGAGCGCTCTCCGACATTCTGAACAAGCTTAACGCCCGCCGCAGCGACCACAATGCCGCCCACCAGCGGCACTACGAACACCGCCCTCCAGCCGAACAACGTGCACATAAGACCGCTGATTACGGGTCCAAACGCCGGCCCTAGCGTAATGCAGGCACCGCCCAGGCTCAGATACAGACCGAGCTTCTCGCGCG
This sequence comes from Oscillospiraceae bacterium, assembly GCA_963614405.1. Lineage (GTDB taxonomy): Bacteria > Actinomycetota > Coriobacteriia > Coriobacteriales > Coriobacteriaceae > Collinsella. The sequence continues at coordinate 2,169 of CAVEDI010000140.1, forward strand.
GGGCGCAAGACAGCACCACGTTCATCATGAGCGGGAACAAGATGCCCGATCCCGCAGCCTGCAAAATACGGCTTGGCAGCAAAACGCTAAATGACGGAGCGATCAGACACAGGACTTCGCCGGCGACCATACATCCGCATGCGAAAAACAACAGCTTGCGCGTCGAGAAACGGCCGGACAGGAAGGCCATGATGGCCGTAAAGATCGACGTCACAATCATGTAGCCCGAGACGAGCCACTGCGCCGTGGTGGCACTCACCGAAAAGGCCACCATAATGTCGTGCAACGCCACGTTAATGATGTTCTCGTTAAACGCGGCAACAAAGGCCGCAATATACATAACGACGAGAAGCGCCGCAGTAGCCGATGGCGTTGCTTGAACTTGTTGCTGAGATTTGCTCCCCATGCATTTCCTTCCTCTTGGAACGACAGTCGCATCGCCCCAGAGGAACAGTCCAGGGCGAAAAATGAGCCCTAGACTTACGCCAAACGCCGTACACGACGAATCTGGCAACATGGTCCAACGTCGAAAGATTGTAACGCGGACGCACAGCTTTCCTTCCGCGCTATTATTAAAAGTCCACGAAAGCATAAGACATGAGGAGCCCGCCATGATTAAGCCCATCATGAAATCCGAGTTCTTTTTGCGCCTGCCTTCCGAAGACGCGGGACCCGACGATGCCGTGACCGGGCAGGATCTCCTGGATACACTCCACGAGCATGAGCACGAGTGCGTGGGGCTCGCCGCCAACATGATCGGTGTGCGCAAGCGCATCATCTGCGTAAAGGACGGCAACAGGACACTCCTGATGTACAACCCTCAAATTCTTGAGCAGGCCAATGCCTATCAGACGAGCGAAGGATGCCTCTCGCTGATCGGCGAGCGCCCCTGTACCCGCTATCGCCGCATTAAGGTTGAGTATTTGGACGAGAACTTCGTCCACCGCATCAAAAACTTCTCGGGCTACACCGCCGAGATCATCCAACACGAAATCGACCACTGCAACGGCGTCGTGGTTTAGGCCACCTGCCAAAATGAGGGTACCGGAGGCCTCCCTATGGATATCAGCCGCTTTGGCGAATTCGCCATCTTAGCGCAGTCACGCACGTTTCTTGATGCGGCGGAACTGCTTTTCATGTCGCAATCAACCCTCTCTAAGCACATCATGGCAATGGAGCACGAACTCGGCTGCAAGCTCATCGATCGAAGCCAGCGCCACGTAACACTCACCGCGCAAGGTGAAGCGCTCCTCCCCTATGCGCAAAAAATTGCGACGCTTCAGCACCGCTATCTTGCCGCCATTCAAATAGGCGCAGGTGAGCCGCTCGAGCACCTCACCGTAGGTTCTATCCCCATTATGGCCCCTTATGGGATCACGGACGCCGTCATCGATTTTCAGCAGGCGAACCCCTCATATTCTGTCGAGCTCATCGAAGGCGAGGGCGACACACTCAAGCGCATGCTCCTGCACGAGGACATTGACCTGGCCTTCATCCGTGACAGCGGCGCCATCGAGCCGGAGTTCAAAAAGATTCCCTTTACGACCGACCGGCTCGTCGCCGTCCTTTCGCTCGACCATCCACTCGCCGAACGTGACACCGTCGAGATAGACGACCTTATCGACGAGAATTTCCTCATGCTTCCCCAAGGCTCGTTCGTAAGCGAGCTCGTCCTTTCCCTTTGTCGCGAAGCTGGATTTGGCCCACGCGTTACGTTCACCGGCAAACGAGCCGAGAACATCATCTCTCTTGTCGCACGCGGCGCCGGTGTCTCATTCCTCATGCGCAAGCCGGCGGAATCGCTCGCCAGCGGAAAGGTAGCCCTGGTGCCGCTCGAGCCCGCGACGACCTCCGAGGTCAGGCTCTACCTCAAGCGAAACGCCGCGCACTCGCAGGCTGTCGTCTCGTTGATTGGCTTCCTCCCCTACCGTCAGCTCCTGCAGGGCGACCGTGCGTCTTCCATCGCGGCACGACCGTCATAATCCCCGCTGCTCCACAACCGCAGACTTATGACCGCAAACACGATGACAGCGGCACGAAACACAAATATGCCTCGGGCGGCACGTCGCCGTCCGAGGCATATTTAGTTAAAGTGCGCAGACAGACTAGTCCACCGAGATGTTGAGCGCCTTACCGCCCTCGTCCTTCCTGGTACCGATCACCATAGCGGCGACAAGAGCCAGAACGAAAGCGACCACACCGGAGATGACAAGGCCGATAAAGCCCGTGTCGATGCCGGCAGGGTTAATAAAGCTCGGGAAACCGAGCGGGCCGGAGGCACCGAAGGCATAGAGTTTGGCACCCATGAGGCCGGCGATGGCGCCGCCTACACCAGCGGAAATAAAGGTTGCCCACATAAGGCGCTTACGCGGCAGCAAGATGGCGTAAAGCGCAGGCTCGTTGACACCGAAGATCGACGAGACGAGAGCGGGAATGTTGACGGCAGCATTTTCCTCGGAATCCTTGGTTCGGATGATCATGCCAAGCACAGCACCGGCGATGGCACAACCGCCTGCATACACGAGCGGGTTAATGAGGTCATAGCCGTAGGTTGCGACATCGAGAAACCACAGCGGGATGATACCCCAGTGCAGGCCGAACATGACGAGCAGGCTCCAGAACGTGCCGATGACGAAGCCGGCGATGGCGGGCTGGAAGTTGATGAGCATCAAGA
>CAVEDI010000141.1:0-4386 GCA_963614405.1 Oscillospiraceae bacterium
GAACTCGCGCGGGGTGCCCCAGCGGCGACGCTCGATGTTCTCGTCCTCGTCCTTACCGTACGGAGTAGCCTCGCACGGAATGTTGGGCAGGTGAGACATGAAGTCGTACTGCTCCTGCTCAAGAGCGGTACGGCGCTCGGCCAGACCGTCGATCTTCTCGTTGACGGCGCGCACGGCCTCCTTGGCGGCCTCGGCCTCGTCCTTCTTGCCCTCCTTCATCAGGGCGCCAATCTTCTTGGACTCGGCGTTACGCGTAGCCTGGAGCTCCTCGACCTCGGTGATGACGGCACGGCGCTCGTCGTCGAGCTCAAAGAACTTCTCACGATCCCAAGACGTCTGGCGGTTAGCCATGGCGACATCGATGGCATCGGGATTCTCGCGAACAAACTTGATATCAAGCATTAGATCCTCCGGCGATATACATTCCATTTAGGTTGCAACCTTGTACATGTATGGGCAAGTATATACTTATGAGCGTTTACGACCCAACTCAACTACGCAAGAAGGCACCCAATGGACGCAGTTTTTTCCTTTTTGTTTGGCACCCGCACCGGTTTTGCCATCCTTTTCGCCGGCGGCATCCTGCTATTTGCGATTCTTGCCTTTGTGATGGAGAAGCGCACCCATAAGATGTATGTCGACCGTGGCCCCAAGTCCGAGGACGAAGAAGACAGCTTCTGGGACTAACCTGCCAAAAAAGGACAGGTTATTTCTGGTCGGTTTTATCTGGGCAAACGCAAGCGCCCCGCAACTGGAATTGAGCCAGTTGCGGGGCGCTTTTTGCTCAAGGTACAAAACTGCAGGAAAACCCTGCCAAAATAAACCTGTCCCTTTTTTGGTCGGTTTTACTGGAGGGTTGCGTCGATGGCTTTGACCAGGGCGCTGCGCATGCCGGCGTCCTCGAGCGCGACGACGCCCTTGATGGTAGCGCCGCCGGGCGAGCACACGGCATCCTTCATCGCTGCGGGATGCTGACCGGTTGCAAGCTGCAGCTTTGCCGTACCCAGCACCATCTGGCTCACAATGCGATAGGCATCGGCGCGCGGAATACCGTGTTTGACGGCCGCATCGCCCAGAGCCTCGATCGCCATGGCGACAAACGCCGGGGCGCAACCGCCCACGGTACCGCCCACAAACAGCAGACTCGAATCGAGCTCGACCACCGTGCCAAGCTTTCCGAGCAGACCGAGCACCGTAACACGCTGCTCATCGCTAAGTGTGGAAGCCTTCTCGCAGGCGATAACGCCCTCGCCCACCGAAACCGGCGTGTTGGGCACCGTCGAGATATGCGCGACACCCGGCAGGACCTGTTCCCACTTGGCACTATCCCAGGTCCAGGCGACCGAAAGGACGACCTTGTCGGCAAGCGCATCCTTGAGTGGAGCGAAGACCTTCTCAATCATGTACGGCTTGACCGCCGCAACCACGATATCGGACGCGGCAACAACCTCCGCCGCATCGTGGCAGGCAGCCATGCCCCGCGCCTCGCAACGCTCAACCAGAGCATCGTAGCGACCTGCGCAGGCGCACATGTCGCTCGCAGCTACACCGGCAGCGATCCAGCCATCGGCCATAGCGCTCGCCATATTGCCAAAACCGACAAATCCAATCTTCATATCTCATAGTCCTTTCAGACACATTCCTCAAAACGAAAGGTATTGTCCCACGCCATTGTTTCGTATTGCCGACCTATTTGTGATACGGCTCGCCACGACTGATCTTGCAGGCACGGTAGATCTGCTCCAGCAGCACCACGCGTGCCAGGTTATGCGGCAAGGTAATGCGTCCAAAGCTGAGCATCTCGTCGGCGCGGGCGCGCACCTCATCACTCACGCCGTCCGATCCGCCAATCACAAAGGCGATGTCGCTGTTGCCTCGCAGCATAAGATCGTCGAGCCGCGCCGAGAGCTCCTCACTCGAACGCTCCTTGCCCTCGATAGCCAGCAGGATCACATGCGCTCGAGACGGCAGGGCAGCAAGAATCGCCGCCCCCTCCTTGTCACGTGCGGCATCCACACCGCCCGCCTTGGCCGGGTCGATATCGGCCACCTCGCGGATATCGACCTTGGCATAGGCACCTAGGCGCTTGGTGTACTCAGCGCACGCGTCCTTCCAAAAGCGCTCCTTGAGCTTACCGACGCAAACGACGGTGTATTTCACGCGCGTCTACTCCTTCGAATCGTTTTGAACTTTGCCGGCGGTCAGCATCTGTTCGAACATTGAGGCCGACTGCGAGAAGTCGCTCGGCAGCACGACCGTCGAGGTTTTACCCGTGCGAGCAAACTCCGTCATCATCTCGGACCACTGCGTAAACATGAACAGCTGGTTGGCCTCGTCATTGCCGACACCCGTCTCCTGGATGATCTCGAGCGAATCTTTGATACCCAGCGCGATGGCCTTGCGCTGGTTGGCGATGCCCTCGCCCGCCTTTTCCATAGCCTCGGCCTCGGCGGTCGCCTCGGTGACGCGCTTGATGCGGTCTGCCTCGGCGAGCTCCTGTGCCGCAGCGCGCTTGCGCTGGGCGGCGTTGATGTCGTTCATGGAGTTCTCGACCTCGGTCGGCAGTGCGATCTTGGTGATGAGCGTCGACACGAGGGTGAAGCCGTAGGCGGCCATCTGCTCGGAAACGGTAGCGTTGACATCCTTGGCGATGTCATCCTTCTTGGCAAAGACCTCATCGAGTGTGTAGACGGGAATCGAAGAGCGCAGGGCGTCGGTGATAAAATCGCGCATCTGGTCGACGGGCTCCTGCAGCATGTAGTAGCTCTTGTAGATACCCGAATCTGCCGGGCCGGCGCCCATGTCATAGCTCACGTGGTACTGAGCAGAGACCTCAAGGCCGATGGTCACGTTGTCCTGGGTCTTAACGTCGATGCCAAAACCGTTTTTCATGGTGCGCAGACTCACCGTGGCAGCCTTGCGGTCGATCACGGGCACCTTCATGTGGAAGCCCGCGTTGACGATGCGGTTGAACTTGCCCAGGCGCTCGATGATCACAGCATGCTGCTGTTCAACGACATAGCAGGCGTTGGGGAGCAGTAGCAACAAAATGATGATGGGAAGTAGAAGGCTCGTAAGGGTAGCGATGATACCGGACAACAGCATGGTTTCTCCTCTGATAGGCACGCGTTGGGACTAGGATACCCGCACGAAGCAGCTGTGTGACACCAACAAGAGGACCCGTGGTCAAAAAAGGCCAAATATGAGTACTGTTACCAGTTTAGTAACAGCGTATTTGGGTCAAAATCGCCTCTTTGAACCCGAGGTCTATCGAATTTACTTTGTTTTGTCTCAAGATTGGGTCAAATTAGCGTACATCTGTTGCGCAAAATGAGCAAAAATGGCTTCGTGAAATGTCTCTATTTTCGTGCCAGTACTCATATTTGCCACTTTTTGACCACGGGGGCATCTACCGCGCGAAATCGATAGGTCAAATCTGCCAAAAACGGCCCGTAACAAAAAAGCTCCCATTGCTGGGAGCTCTTTCATTTAATGGTGCGGGCGAAAGGACGTCCGCGTATCCGCTTCGCGGATCCGCACCGGCTTCGGCCGCCTGCCGGCGTCCTCGCCAGCTCGCTAAAAACGCTCCGCGTTTTCTTTACGCTCGCTCCTTCGCAGGTTCAAGTCCCCGCGATGGGCCCATAACAAAAAAGCCCCCATTGCTGGGAGCTCTTTCAATCAATGGTGCGGGCGAAAGGACTTGAACCTTCATGGGGTTGCCCCCATACGGACCTGAACCGTACGCGTCTGCCAATTCCGCCACGCCCGCGTGCAGGAATAAGAATAACGGAGCGCCACCGCGAACGCAAGAACTATTTTTGAAAAAGTTTGCAGGCATTTTCCCAGGCAGCTCGAGCGATTGCTTCAGCGTCCTCGCCGCTACGATCGACGCGGTCGTTGACCAGCGCGTTTGCTGTGATGGAAATCATCGCAGGCTCGCACTCAAGACCGCGAATGGGCTCCGGCGCCATATAGGGACAATCCGTCTCGAACAAAATACGGTCGAGCGGGGTTGCCGCGAATGCCTCGCGCACGTCGTCGTTGCGCTTAAAGGTAGCCGCGCCGCCATAGGCGATGTAACAACCCAAATCCACAAAGCGCTCCATCGTGGCTCGGTCCTCGCCAAAGCAGTGCAGTACGCAACCGGCCTGGGGCACGCCGACCTCGCGCAACACGTTGTAGGCGTCCACATGCGAGGTGCGCTCCTCGTCCGTATCCTCATGACGCAGATGCAGCTCTACCGGCACATTGCGGCGTACGGCGACCTCGAGTTGGCGCGCCATACAGTCGATCTGCACGTCGTGGGGCGCCGGCGCGATATCGTCGTCATAGTCCATGTGGTAGTCCAGACCGATCTCGCCGATACCGGCGCACAAAGGGTCATCG
>CAVEDI010000142.1:0-2529 GCA_963614405.1 Oscillospiraceae bacterium
AGGTCAAGGCCCGCAAAGTCAGCCACGATAAAGTCCAAATCGGACAAAAAGGCCGAATGATCGAGCTCAGCCGAGTCGCCACGCGTCACAGCGAAGCGCATGAGCGAATCCTTGAGCTTTGGCACATCGCCCTCGGCCACGGCAAAGATCATATCCTTGACGATACCGCGGTCGTGGCTCGACATGCGTCCGACCATGCCCAAGTCGATAAAGTAAACGATGCCGTCCTTGAGGATGATATTTCCCGCATGTGGGTCAGCATGGAAAAAGCCATCGTCGAGCACCTGTGTCGAGTAGTCCTCGACGATTGCGGCACCGATCTTTACCAAGTCATAGCCCTCGGCCACCAAGCGTTCAGGATCGGCGATCGAAATGCCGTCGACGTAGTCCATAACCACCACGTGCTCGGTGCACAGGTCCAGATAGGATTTAGGGCACGTCACGCCATGAACGCTCTTATGGAACTCGTAGAAGTCGTTGAGGTTTTTGGCCTCGGCCAAAAAGTTGGTCTCCTCGCGAAACGAGGTCCACAACTCCTCGACTACGCCGTGCAGGTCAACGAATTGATCGGTGTTGACGAACTTGGAAACGATGCGCACCACCGAGCGAATGATATCGATGTCCTGTGCCATAACCTGCTGCGCACCGGGGCGCTGCACCTTAACGGCCACGTCCTCGCCCGTCACCAGACGAGCGCGGTGCACCTGCGCGAGTGATGCGCTGCCAAGCGGATTGGGGTCGATCGCATCGAACATCTCCCCCAGGCGCAGGCCGTATTCTTCCTCCAGACAGCGAAGCACTACCTCGTACGGCACCGGCTCCACGTCGGAGCGCAGACGACGCAGCTCGTCGCAAAAGCGTTGCGGCAGAATCTCGGACCGATTGGCCAGAATCTGCCCCATCTTGACGAACATGGGGCCGAGTTCCTCGAGCAGGCGGCGCAAACGAACCGGCGTAAGGTTATCCCACACACGGTACTTTTTGACCAGGCGAACAATCTGCCCGATGCGTTCGCGACGACCCGCCGGCGTGAGCTGGTATTCCTCGTCCGGCGCCATCGCGTCGGGCTCCTCGGGGACCATATCGACAGCGCGCGGCTTTTTGCGAGCGCCCGAGACGGCGGCATCGACCTCGTCGACAACCGCCACCTCGTCACCCAAGGGATCTAGATTGTTGTAATCGGTGGTGGAATCTGCCATCTGCGCTGCTACTCGGCCTCTTCGGTATCCTTCGCATCGTCGGGCTCAACGGACTCGACGGGCACCGAGGTCACGTTGTCCTCGACCGAATCGACGATATCGCGCACATGGGCCAGGAAGGCCGTGCGCTCGGGGGCGGTCATGACGCGGACCCGGGCAAGGATGAGCTCGTCAAGCACGCGCTGGGCCGCGGTCTCGCCCTGCATGCCCAAGCGCTCGGTCAGGTCGGAGATGGTGCCGCCGGCCTGCTCGAACATGTCGGACACACTGCGGGCGATATCGGGGGTGGCGGTGTCCTTGCGGACCTGCTCGCCTTTGGTGTTAAGGTCGTCGAGGACCTTCTTGCCGCCTTCAACAGCAACGGCGGCAGCGCCAAAGCCCACGTTAATGGCGCCGTTAACAAGCTGATCGAGTTTCATAACCATGGTTGTCTCCAATCACAAACAACTGCATTGGCGTTCTTGTACCCAAGATTGAGCGAAAGCGACAAAGCGTTTTAGCGCTATTCGATCGACGGGAAATCCCTACCTCACGTTGTCGTTCATCGCGAAAGAGTTCTTCATGGCGCAGCTCGTGGTGTAGAGCACCTTGCCCAGTAGAGCATCGGTCTCCACGCGAACACGCTCGGCAAAGGCCTCATTGGCGCGTGCAAGCTCGGCAGGTACCTCGGCCTCGGGCAGAGCGGCTACGGCAGCATCGACGTCATGGATCTGCTTGTGGCCCATGCCACCGACCTTCTCCTGATAGTCCTCCACAGCGCGGCCGCACTCATGGAAACGGACGTCGGCCAGGGCGCCGATCAGGCGGTTGGCCCAGTAGAAGTTTTCGGACGTCACGCGAGCCTGCGTGTCGGCATAGTACTCGGGCATGGTCTCGACGTTGGCGTACAGCGGGACCAGCGCATTAAACGAGTTGGAGCCAAAGGCCATCCACTGCACGGCGCGATACGCCGGCTGCGCATAGGGGCGCAGCTGCAACACGGCGAGCTGGCTATTGCGGTTGATGCCGATGGGGCGATAGGCGCCACGCGTAGCGGGCGTGCCCTTGCTGCCGTAACAGTCGTACTCCGTGCCCTGGTAGTGGCTCGAGAGCACGTACTTGATGTCCTCGATGGTCACCTTGCGCTCGGGCACACGGCTCCAGGGGATGTCGTCGCTCTCGGGCGTGTAGTCGGCGTCGGGGCCATCCCACACGTCGCTGGGGTTGAGGCAGCGCTGCATGTACCAGGCGCGCGGCGTGTTGTAGACGTGGTCGCTGTCGCTGTGCGAGCCAAAGGCGTCGCGTGGGGTAAAGACCGCCGCCGGACCGTCACCCTCGACGCCCAGCGTCA
>CAVEDI010000143.1:0-7628 GCA_963614405.1 Oscillospiraceae bacterium
GGAAACCGGAAGCGCCTTGACCTGCACGGGAGCCAGCCAAGTGGGGAACTTGCCCGCAAAGTGCTCAATCAGAATACCGATGAAGCGCTCGATGGAGCCAAAGCACACGCGATGCAGCATGATGGGGCGCTTCTTGGTGCCGTCGGCGTCCACGTACTCCAAGTCAAAGTTGAGCGGCATCTGGAAGTCGAGCTGCACGGTACCGCACTGCCAGGTACGGCCGAGCGAGTCCTCCAGGTGGAAGTCGATTTTGGGGCCGTAGAAGGCACCGTCACCCTCGTTAACCTCGTAATCCATGCCCAACTTCTCCAGAGCAGTGCGCAGGCCCTCCTCGGCGCGTGCCCAGTCCTCGTCGGAACCCATGGAGTCCTCGGGGCGGGTGGAAAGCTCAACGTGGTACTTAAAGCCAAACTTCTGGTACACGGAGTCGATGAGGTTGACCACGCCCACGATCTCGTCGGTCAGCTGGTCGGGACGCACAAACAGGTGGGCGTCGTCCTGGTTAAAGCAGCGCACGCGGAACAGGCCGTGCAGGGCGCCGCGCAGCTCGTGGCGGTGCACCAGGCCAATCTCGCCGGCGCGGATGGGCAGCTCGCGGTAGGAGTGCGGCTTGGAGGCGTACACCAACACGCCGCCCGGGCAGTTCATGGGCTTAATGCAGTACTCTTCGTCGTCGATGACGGTGGAGTACATGTTGTCCTTGTAGTGGTCCCAGTGGCCCGAGGTCTTCCACAGCTGCTTGTTCATGATGAGCGGCGTGGAGATCTCCACGTAGCCGGCCTTGTGGTGGATCTCGCGCCAGTAATCCAGCAGGGTGTTCTTAAGGATCATGCCGTTGGGCAGGAAGAACGGGAAGCCAGGGGCCTCGTCGCGCATCATAAAGAGGTCCATCTCGCGACCGATCTTGCGGTGGTCGCGCTTCTTGGCCTCCTCCAGCATGTGCATGTGCTCGTCGAGCTCTTCCTTGGTGGCAAAGGCGACGCCGTTGATGCGGGTGAGCATCTTGTTGTCCTTGTCGCCCTTCCAGTAGGCGCCCGAGACGCCGGTGAGCTTAAAGGCCTTGAGGGCCTTGGTGTAGCAGATGTGGGGGCCGACGCACATATCGATGTAGTCGCCCTGCTGGTAGAAGGTGATGCGGGCGTCGTCGTCCAGGTCGCCGATGTGCTCGACCTTGTACTTCTCGCCGCGCTCCTCCATAAGGGCGATGGCCTCGGCGCGGGGCTTCTCAAAGACGGTGAACTTGAGGTTCTCCTTGACGATCTTTTTCATCTCGGCCTCGATTGCGGGGAAGTCGTCCTCGCTGATCTTGACGCCCTCGGGCAGGTCGACGTCGTAATAGAAGCCGTTGTCGGTCGCGGGGCCGTAGGCAAAGTCGGCCTCAGGGTACAGGCGCTTGATGGCCTGCGCCATGATGTGCGCGGCGGAGTGGCGGATGACGTGCGTGACCTCGTCCTGCGGGAGCTCGGCCACCGAACCGTCATTGTAGAGTGCCTTCATGGGTATGTTTTCTCCTCTCGGATGCCTGATGCAAGTGCGTGCGATGCGCTCGGCGTTTTTGACTTGCATCATTATAGGCAGGTTGCCTTGGTATACAAGCGCCCGCCGCACCTTAATGGCACGGCGGGCGATTTTCTACGCATGCTTCATCGTGTGGGGGCGGGGCGCGGGGTGCGCGTGGCTTGCGGCCGGCCCGGCGATGAATGCGTTACTGGATGCGAGTTCGGCAGTAGGGGCAGACCTTCCAGTGCGCATCGAGTGGGCGATGGCAGCTGGGGCAGACATTGCGAACCTGGGTATCGCACACCGGGCAGACGACGAAGTCCTTCTCGATGGGCGCGCCGCACTGCGGGCAGGTGCCGTACTGGGCAAGCTGGCGCTCGCGCAGAGCCATGTCCAGCTCCTGCTCCTCGCGGTCGGACGCGTAGGAGTGCGGACGCAGGACCAGGTAGGCAATGAGGCCCACAAACGGGATGAGGGCGATGATGCCCCATGCCACGTAGGCGCTGGCGCCGCGGCGGCGAGCGTCGATGAACACATAGACGACCGACAGCACATACAGGGCGATGATAAAGCCAACGAAGGCATAGACGACGCCCATAAGCTGCGGCGACATGAGCTCGGAGATGTACTTGGACATTACGGGTACCTTTCGGAATATTAACAGTCCGTGCAAGTTTACCACGGGGTTTGTTTATATGGGACCACGGCTAGGCGCGGGGCTGACGCGGACACAAACATCTCAATCTGTAACAGGTGGAAGCGGAATCCGGGTCTAGATGTTATAGATCGAGACAAACGGAGGGGCCGCCTGGCAAACGTCTCGATCTGTAACATCTAGAACCCAAATCATCAGCTAACTGTTACAGATTGAGACAAAGGAAAACGTCCAGACCGAATGTCTCAATCTGTAACAGCTACTCTGCAAAACCAGCCCCAGATGTTACAGATCGAGACAAATCTCCGACACGAGGGACGGCAGACGAGGTTGTCGACGTTGCCAGGTCTCCCCTCGCCTGCCGTTGGCGGGTGTTGCGGGGCTGTTCGCCGCATTGCCGCTGCGCTGGGGGTGTGTAGACCGTAGGATAGTCTTATTGACAGCCTGTCAACTCGTCTGTGAGGCACTGTGACAGAAACGTTTGATATCGCAATTGTGGGCGCGGGCATCACCGGATGCGCCATCGCGCGGCAGCTCGCGCGCTTTGACTTGTCTATTTGCGTAGTCGAGGCGGCCAACGACATCGCGCTGGGCGCCTCAAAGGCCAACGGCGGCCTGGTGCACGCCGGCTACGATCCGGCACCGGGTACGGTAAAGGCGCAGGTCAACGCCCGAGGTTGCGAGCTATATGGCACGTGGGCCCAAGAGCTGGGATTTTTGTTCCACCGCACCGGGTCGATGGTGCTGGGGTTTAACGACGAAGACCGCGCGCACCTGGAGAAGCTGCGCCAGAATGGCCTAGCCAACGGCGTGTCCGAGCTGTCGATTATCGGCCCCGAGCGCATCCACGAACTGGAGCCGCGCGCGAGTGCCCAGGCCACATGCGCGCTATGGTGCCCTTCGACCGGTTACGTCGACCCGTTTGAAGTGGCCATCGCCGCGTTGGAGAACGCGGTCGCCAACGGCGTGACGTTTATGCGCTCCGCACCGGTGGAGGCCATTGAAGTTGCCGGCGGCGCTGACGGGGGCGCTGCCGCCGACGACAAGGGCCGCGCGCACTTTACGCTGGCGACCCCCGCTGGCAACGTGCGCTGCCGCTACCTGATCAATGCCGCGGGCAACGGCGCCGCCGACATCTCGCATATGGCCGGTGCCGAAGATTTTCAGATGGTCTGGCGCCAGGGCAACATCGTGGTGCTGGACAAGGAGCCGCGCACGCTCATGCCGCTCTACCCCGTGCCGACGCCGGTGTCGAAGGGCGTTATCGTGACAGGCACCGTACACGGCAACACCGTGATCACTGCGACGGCCGCCGTGCGCGAGCCGGGCGACACGCAGACCTATGCAAGCGATGTGAACGCGCTGCTGACCGGCGCGCGCAAGCTGGTGCCCGATCTGGATACGCGACGTGTGGTGCGCGCATTTGCCGGCGGGCGTCCGGTCATTCAGGGAACGAACGACTTCTTTATTGGACAGTCAGCCGTGGTGCCGGGGCTGTTCCAGGCAGCGGGCATACAGTCGCCGGGCGTGGCGAGCGCGCCGGCAATTGCCGAGCGCATGGAGCAGGTGCTGCGCGATGCGGGCGCGGAGCTGCACGAGCGGGCAGACTGGAACCCAATCCGCCACGCGCCGGACGACTTTGACCGCGCACCGCTTGTGCGCAAGGAGGAGCTGATCGAGTCTGATCCCGCTTGGGGACAGATTGTCTGCCGCTGCGAGACGGTGCCCGAAGCCGAGATCGTGGCCGCGATCCGACGCCAGCCGGGCGCGGTTTCGGTCGAGGGCGTCAAGCGTCGCTGTCGCGCCGGCATGGGTCGGTGCCAAAGCGGCTTTTGCCAGAGTCGTGTGGTGGCGATCCTTGCACGCGAGCTGGGGTGCGACCCCAGCAAGGTGCTGTTGGAGGATACCGGATCTTGGTTGGTTGAGGGACCGCTAAAGGGGGTGCGCTAGAATGGCGACGTTTGATATGCGCGACGGACGCGCGGAGGCCGGAGCTGTAGCGTCGGTGTCGACGCAGGCCTTCGACGTGGTCGTCATCGGCGGCGGACCCGCTGGCATGGCGGCTGCGCTTGCCGCACATAATGCCGGCGCCCACGTGGCCATCGTGGAGCGCGAGCAGCACCTGGGCGGAATCCTCCGCCAGTGCATCCACCCCGGCTTTGGCCTGTCGCACTTTAAACAGGAGCTCACCGGTCCCGAGTACGCGCAGCGCTTTATCGACCAGGTACACGCAACCGACATTGTGCTGTTCCTGAACAGCATGGTGATTGGGATTGATTCAGGCGAGGGCGCAAGCGCAGGCGACCCGAGCACGGGCGAGGCCGCGGGAACCGCCACAGTCCATACCGTCACGCTCATGAGCCCTGCCGGCATGCTGCAGCTCACCGGGCGCGCAATCGTCCTTGCCATGGGTTGCCGCGAGCGCACCCGCAGCGAGATCAAGATCCCCGGCAGTCGTCCCGCCGGCGTGTTTACGGCCGGCTTGGCGCAGCGATACATCAATATCGAGAACCTCAAACCCGGCTCGCGCGCCGTCATTTTGGGCTCGGGCGACATCGGGCTGATCATGGCACGCCGCTGCACGCTCGAGGGGATTTCCGTCGAGGGCGTATACGAGCTCATGCCGTACGCCAACGGACTGCGCCGCAATGTGAAGAACTGCCTGGACGACTTTGGAATTCCGCTGCACCTGTCCACCACCGTCACGCGCGTGATCGGGCACGACCGCGTGGAGGCCGTCGAGGTAAGCCAGGTCGACGAGCGCTTGGCGCCCATTCCGGGGACCGAGCGCATTGTTCCGTGTGACACACTGCTGCTTTCGGTGGGTCTGATTCCCGAGAACGAGCTTTCGGTTGCCGCAGGCGTTGAGCTTGACCCTCGCACGCGCGGTGCCGTTGTGGACCAGAGCCTGCAAACGGGCGTGCCGGGCATCTTTGCCTGCGGCAACGTACTGCACGTGCACGACCTGGCCGACAACGTGACGCGTGAGTCCAAGAGAGCTGGCACAGCTGCGGCGGCGTACGCGCTGGGGACCGGCGCGTACGCCGTTCCGGACTGCGAGCTCACGGTCTCCCCTGCCGGCATCGCGGGCTACGCGCTGCCGGGACGCATTACGGCCGTGGCGCTCACCAAGCTCAACTTCCGCGTGCGCCGACCCGTCGACGCCGCCCGCGTGCGTATTCTGGCAGGCGGCGAGGAACTGTTCGCAGGCAAGGTCCGTGCATTTAAGCCGAGCGTCATGGAAAGCTTCCCGCTGCCGGCGAAGGTGATTCAGCGCGCACTCGACTTAGGTGCTAGAGAGATTATTCTGTCTGTCGATCCCATTGAGGAGGCATAGCTCATGAGCACGAATGCGACCGAGACGCTGCAGTTCAACTGCACCACCTGCCCATCCGAATGCCTTCTGACCGTAGAGGTAGAGCGTGACGCAGACGGCGCCGTGGCAGAGGTGCGCTCCGTGACCGGCAACAACTGCCCGCGCGGCGATAAGTTCGCGCATCAGGAGCTCACCTGCCCCATGCGCGTGCTCACCACCACCGTGGCCGTATCCGGCGGCGACGAGGCGCTGCTGCCTGTGCGCACGGCCGAAGCCATCCCGCTGGCACTCCACGCCCAAGCCATGGACCTTATCCGAGGCCTAGTCGTCAACGCCCCCATCCGCATGGGCGACGTCGTGCTAGAGAACCTCCTAGACACCAACATCAACCTAATCGCCAGCATGGACATCGACCGAGCCCAAGTAGCTAATTAGGGACGGGGCTCTTTTAGCTGCCCCGACATCCACCCCGCCCCTCCTCAGTTGCGGTGAAATACGGACTGTTTTATGGCTTCAGGCCGCTAAACAGTCCGTATTTCACCGCAACTTATGAGGGCCGCATGGGATGCAAAGGAGTGTCCCAAGGTGCCGGCCTAAAAGGAACGTCCCTATGTGCCGGGCTTGGGATACCATGGTAGCACCCTAGCGAAAGGACGATGTATGGCACATGTCGATGACCAGCGCGTGGCGCGCGTGCTCGATGCGCTCGAGACTCAGCACCCCGGTGCGCAGCTGCTCGTAAACGACCCGTGGTCGATCTATTACCTGACCGGCTTTTATGCCGATATGTTCGAGCGTTTTTGCGGCGTACTACTCGCGCGCGGTGCCGAGCCGGTGATCCTAGTCAACGCCCTTCATCAGTTGCCCGAGTATGACAATGTCCGCATCGCCTATCACACCGACAACGATGTCGTGGCCGATGCCATCGCTCGCGAAGTCGATCCGACCAAACCACTCGGCATCGACACCGTCATGCGCTCTGGCTTTTTGATGCCGCTCATGGAGCGCCACGCAGCCAGCGAGTTTTTCCTGGGTGACTTTGCCGTCACCGCCGCACGCACCTACAAGGATGCCGCCGAGCAGGAGCTTATGCGCACGTCGTCGACCGCTAACGATGCCGTGATGGCCGATGTTATCAAGCTCGTCCACGAAGGCGTGACGGAGCGCGAGATTGCCGACCAGATGCTCGGCCTGTATCGCAAGCACGGCTGCGAGGGCTTTAGCTTTCCGCCCATCGTGAGCTTTGGTGCTAATGCCGGCGACCCGCACCACGAGCCCGACGACACCGTGCTCAAGCGTGGCGACGTAGTGCTGTTTGATATTGGCGGGCGCCGTCGCAACTACTGCTCGGACATGACGCGCACGTTCTTTTTGGGCGAGTCGGACGAGGAGACCGCGCGCATCTACGACATCGTGCGCCGCGCCAACGAGGCCGCCGAGGCGCTCATCGCACCGGGTGTGCGCATGTGCGACCTGGATCGCGCCGCACGCGACGTGATTGAGGATGCGGGCTACGGCAAGTACTTTACGCACCGCCTGGGACACTCGATCGGTCTGCAGGACCACGAGCCGGGCGACGTCTCGCTCGCCAACGAGCAGGTCGTAGAGCCGGGCATGACGTTCTCTATCGAGCCGGGCATCTACCTCCCCGGCCGCAACGGCGTCCGCATCGAGGACCTAGCCCTGGTGACCGAGAACGGCGTCGAGATTCTCAACGCCTACCCCCACGATCCGGTCCGCCTAGACTAGCCAATGTGACAAAGGGACAGCCCCTTTGTCACATTGCGATTACGTCGCGCCACGAAAACGGGCCATCTACTACGTTTAACCCGCATGGGTCGACCATGCGAGTCTTTTTTGAAAACTGGCAAGCCTTTTACCTGCGGTTTTGATTTCACGATTATCCGTGTGGTCGAGGGTAGCCTGTCAAACGTAGTAGATAGGCCCATTTCGTGACAAGCGAGTCAACTCGGGGTACAGGGCAGCTAAAAAGCCCCATCCCAAATTGGCTGCTTTTGAGTTGCGGTGATATACGGACTGTTTGAGGCTTCTGGCTTGTAAAACAGTCCGTATTTCACCGCAACTGATGAGGGGATGGGTTAGCGCAGCAGGCCGGCTACTTCGCCGGCTAGGGTGATGGTGCCGGCTGCTACGAAG
>CAVEDI010000144.1:0-2315 GCA_963614405.1 Oscillospiraceae bacterium
TTCGCCCTGGGCGATAAAGACGCTTCCGGCAGCCGGGGCAATCTCGCTGGCGTCACCGTCGAGCTCATGGGCCACCAGACGCCTCAGCGCGCAGGCAACGTCCGCGCCCGCAAGCGCATGGTTGGCGCCCGGTGACAGTATGATGCGGTTGTCGCCCTCGCAGCGAATGATGGTCGCCGTTCCCGTCTCCACGTCATCGCGATGCACTACAAAGTCACAGTCCACGCCGGCGTCTTGGAGCCCCGCCACGAGCGACGCGCCAAACGCGTCGCGACCGACCGCGCCGATCATGTGCGTGCACGCGCCCATACGCGCGGCAGCTACGGCCTGATTGGCGCCCTTGCCACCGGCGTTGGTGATAAACCCGCTGCCACCGACGGTCTCGCCCGCGCGCGGCATGCGCTCGCACGCCACCGAAAGGTCCATGTTCATGCTGCCGAACACCGCAACGATGCCGCGATCTGCCATGGAAACCTCCTCGTCCGCGGGCTTTGCACCCGCTGTCGGCCGTCAATCGTGTGCTCTCGCACCTCTATAACTTTAGTTCACTTTGATGTGAACGCGCGCTTGAGCTTGCGCCAGCAGCAAGCATTCACAGGAGCAGGCAGCTACAATGAAGGCGTGCTGATTATTCTCGTCATTGGATGATGTTTTATGGAACAACTCTCGCAATCGGGCTCGCGCGGTCAACGCCGCACGGGCAACGAGCCAGCGCCGCACGAACGCGTGAAGGGCGAACGCCGTGCTAACGAACCGCGACGCACCGCGAGCCCCCATCGCGCTTCTGCCAACAACGCGGGCCGCGCCAACACTCCCGCCGCGGAGCAGACGCCTGCTCGCCCCAAGTCCCGCTACATCCCCGCACTCGACGGCCTGCGTACGCTCGCCGTCGTCGCGGTGGTGCTCTATCACCTTAACCTCACGTGGGCTCAGGGCGGCCTGCTCGGCGTCACGATCTTCTTTGTGCTTTCGGGCTATCTGATCACGCGCTTGCTGCTCAACGAAGTCGCTAAAACCGGCCGCATCGACCTCAAGAGCTTCTGGATCCGCCGCATCCGTCGCCTGGTTCCCGCCGTGGTGACCGTCGTGGTGGTGACCTGTGCGCTGTGTACCGCCTTCAACCACGTGATGCTCACCAAGATGCGCCCCGACATCCTGCCGTCACTGCTGTTCTTCAACAACTGGTGGCAGATTGCCCAAAACGTCTCGTACTTCAATGCTCTGGGCGACCCCTCGCCGCTCACGCACTTTTGGTCGCTTGCCATCGAGGAACAGTTCTACCTGATTTGGCCGCCACTGCTGTTTGCCATGGTATCCATGCATGTGAGCAAACCCAACACGCGCCGCGTGGTTCTGGGCCTTGCCGCGGTATCTGCCCTCGCCATGATGGTGCTTTACAACCCTGCCGCCGACCCCAGCCGCGTGTACTACGGCACCGACACCCGCGTGTTCTCGCTGCTGCTGGGTGCCTGGATGGCCTTTATCCCCGATCGCGACCTGGCGCCGGTGCGTCTCGTTCATCGTTTGGGGCTCAATCGCCTAGCTGGCGCCGCCAAGCACGGCAAGAACGCCGAGGGCAAGCCTGGCGAGAAGGCCGACGAATCAGCCGAGGCCGCCCCGGCACAGCCGAGCGTCCTCGTGCGTTTTTGGTCCTCGCCCGCATCCATCGATGTGTTGGGCGTCGTGGGTCTGGTTGGCCTTGCCGCCATGGTCGCGCTCACCAACGGCTACACCGCCTTCCAGTATCGCGGAGGCACACTGCTGTGCTCGATCCTCACGCTCATGGTCATCGCGGCCTGCGTGCAACCCCAGGGAATGGTTGCCCGCGCGCTGTCCGCCGAGCCGCTCGTGTGGGTTGGCAAGCGCTCGTACAGCATCTACCTGTGGCACTATCCCCTGCTGTTGCTCATGAACCCGGTCGCCAACATCAACGATACACCGTGGTGGCAGTACATTTTGCAGGTGCTGTTGGTGGTCGCCGTGGCCGAATGCTCATATCGCTTTATCGAGACGCCGTTTAGAAAGGGCGCCTTTGGGCGCACCGTATCCGAGTTCCGCGACGGCACCGCCACGCCCGCCAACTGGGTGCGCGCGCACGTCCCTGCCTGCGCAGCCTGCGCTGTCGTGTTGGTCGTTGCACTGGGCGGCCTGATCTTTGTGCCCGAGACGTCTGCGCTGAGCGGCGAGGGCGCCGAAGTTCTGAACAAGGAAGCCAAGAACGCCGCACCCACCGACCAGCAGGCGGCCGACGACACCGACAAGGACAACGACGGCTTCCCCGACGGCTCCTACGACCTGTTGATGATCGGTGACTC
>CAVEDI010000145.1:0-18405 GCA_963614405.1 Oscillospiraceae bacterium
CGTCCTCTACCATGTGTGGTGCCTTGTCCTGCTCCTGCGGAGCCGCGGACAAGGCGCCACACTGGTCTGCGGAGTGTTCTGAAAACCAAGCCCGGCCCCCGCCTGCGGTGACGCTGCTGCAAGCGACCTGCGATGGGGCCGTTGTTGGTTGGGGCCGCTGGGCTGATGTGGGGGCACGTGGCTGTTGCGGGCCCTGATCCCGGCGGCGGCTTCGGCGCTTTGCGCCTGCCGCCTTGGGGGACTGTGGGGCGCGGCCGGCAGCTGCGGCGCGTTCGCGCCTGCTGCCTAGGGTGACTTTGGGGTCGATTGGGGTTGTCTGCACAATTCGCGGTATTATGTTGCGGAGTTTTGAAAGGAGCCGCTGGTGGTCACGACGACGTTTGCTTCGCCTTTGGGCGAAATCTTGCTTGCCGCTGATGGCCGCGGTCTGACGGGACTTTGGTTTGAGGGGCAGGAGCATTTTGGCTCCACGCTTCTCCGGGAAGACTCCGAACATGTTGAAGGCGCCGATGCGGTTTCTGGTGCTGGCGGCATGTCTTCGGTGAATCCGACAAACGGTGCTGCCTCGTCGGTACTTGAGCGTTCTTGGGCTTGGCTGAATGCTTATTTTGCGGGGCAGGAGCCTCGGTTTACGCCGCCGTTGCATATGATTGGTACGGCGTTTCAGCGCGAGGTTTGGTTTGAGCTGCTTTCTATCCCGCGTGGCGAGGTCGCTACGTATGGTGAGATCGCCCAGCGTGTTGCGGCTCGACATCGTGTACCGGGAAACGAAGCACCCGTTGCGTCTCCCCGTGCCGTGGGGGCCGCGGTCGCGCGTAATCCCATTTCGATTATTGTGCCGTGCCATCGCGTGGTTGCCGCCGATGGTTCGCTCAACGGATATGCCGGCGGCCTCGACCGCAAGGAGTGGCTGCTGCGGCTTGAGGGCGCGTACGAGGAGTAACGCTCGAGCACTTTGCATAACCAAGACGCCGTGAAAGAACGGGATGCGCTTTCCGAATGGCGTCCCAAGCGGAAAGCGTGTCCCGGAATACAGCCTCAGAGTGGGACGCCGTTTCCGGTTGAGACCGCCTGCCTGGACATCGATCTACGCCCGCTCCTGCAGGGCGTAGATCGATTTATCCATGTTGAACAGGTAAGCCACGACGCAGACAATAAAGAACATCGGCAAGTTACCAAAGCCGAAGACTTCGCAGCCAATAAGGATGGGTGCGAGCATCGTATTGGTGGCGCTGCCAAAGACGGCTGCGTAGCCCAGTGCGGCGCAGAGCTCGACGGGCATGCCGAGTTGAGCCTCGTTATGGCGACATCTGGGTAACGGAAAGGCCCGCGTTCCTCAGAGGCAAGATAGGCAATTCTGCTTCTGAGGTAGATCTCAATTCTGCCGACCGCACTGCCGACCGCATCAAACATTAACTGCCGGAGGGCTCGGTCAAATTCATACGTGTAGATGATGGTTTCGAATGTTGTGCCTTCGCGAAAGATGGTAATCCCGGACTTGCATTTGGTTTTGTAGGGAAACCAGTAGGCCGACAGTCTGTAGTGGTTGGCTTCGACCAAAGCTCGCTCGAGTTCGCTTTGATCAGAGCACTTAAGACCCTTGTTTTCTGTCAATAGTGCTATTTGTTCGTTGATGGATATCCGCGACTTCTGGTATTTCATTTAAGCCTCTTGATAGAAAAAGGGCTGGAGTTGCGCATCGTTGAGAGGCTTTCCAGCTTTAGCAAAACAAACTTATAAGATGCGGCGGGCCGCGTCAAGATAATTGCTTGACAGCCTAGGAGGCGGCTGGTTGGCTGGCTTAAAACCTAGCGCGTGAAATGACGCTCCACGCTATTCAGCGCGCTTGATAGGATGACGAACCACAGTCTTAAGTTTCTCCGGCGCACACTTGCGTGGATCGGAAAGATAGATTTCGTGATGTAAACGGGTATCTGAGAAGTCGGGGACATAGCCCTGCTCGGTCGTGTATTCATGCATAGCGTCTACGGTCGCCGGTTCGTTGTCGTAGGGCCCGGTGTGCATGCATTGAACGCAGAGACCCTCGTCAACTTTAAGCAGCTCGACGGCGGAAAAGTCCAGTTTCTTTTTGGTCGTGGCTTCCGCGACTGCCCAGTCAAAATCATCTCGGCTGACGAAATCGGGCAGGCGGATGCACGAGATAAAGTTGAAATCGTCCTTGCGTACATAATCGATGTCGCCACTCGGGGAGTCTTGCCACCAGAAACCCTCGAGCGGCGGTACCACAAAGTCGAAATAGCCCTCGATACTCCTTGAGCCTTTCTTCGACATCTTGACGGTATAGGCGATTCCGTAAAGCAGCGGCAGGGCGTTTTGATACTCGCCACCTTCGGTATTTGGGTCGCCCTTGCCGCGAACGGCAACGTAGCTCATAGGCGGGACAGTTACGATACTCGGCTTGCTTGCAGGTTTGTAGAGCTCCTTGCATTCCTTCTTAAAGTCGAACGCCATGTTGGCCGCCTTTCTGCGTATTGGCCTGCTTAGATAGCGGAATCATATCATAGAAACGAACAGCTGTTCGAATGATTTGGCTGACAGATTGAGATGCATGCGTTGTGTTTGGCGGTCGGCCTGACCCCGTCGATGATTTCTCTGCCTTCCCGGCGCCTCATCTATGGCTGCCATTTCCCCATATAAAACCTGCCAAAATGAACCTGTCCCTTTTTGGTCGGTGCGAAATGGGTAATACTAAGGAGTTATCCGACCAGATGGGAATTAATCGATGGCTTATATCGAATTCAAAGACGTCATCAAGGCGTACGGCGAGGGCGATGCCCGCATTCACGCGCTCGACGGCGCGAGCTTTACCGTTGAGCGCGGCGAGCTCGCCATTATCCTGGGCGCCTCGGGTGCCGGCAAGACTACGGCGCTCAACATCCTGGGTGGCATGGATACGGTAACCTCCGGCACTGTGACGGTGGACGGGCGCGACGTGAGCTCTGCCAACGAGGCGCAGCTCGTGGAATACCGCCGTGCCGACGTCGGCTTTGTCTTCCAGTTCTACAATCTGGTCCCCAACCTGACGGCGCTCGAAAATGTCGAGCTTGCGGCGCAGATTTGCCCCGATTCGCTCGATGCCGAGCAAACGCTTCGTCAGGTTGGCCTGGGCGACCGTCTTGCTAACTTTCCGGCGCAGCTTTCGGGCGGCGAGCAGCAGCGTGTGTCCATCGCCCGCGCGCTGGCCAAGAACCCCAAGCTGCTCCTGTGCGACGAGCCCACGGGCGCACTCGACTACAAAACCGGCAAGCAGATCTTGCAGCTGCTACAGGACACCTGTCGCAAGCAGGGCATCACGGTCATCATCATCACCCATAACTCCGCGCTGGCGCCCATGGCCGATCGCCTGATCCGCTTTAAGAGCGGCCGCGTGGAGAGCGAGACGGTCCAGCAAAATCCCGTGCCTATCGAGACGATCGAGTGGTAGCGCCCATGGACCAAGATCGCCAAAACAGCCAAAACCACGATACGGAGCACGCAGACCGCGACTGGGAGTTCGCGACCTACCGCACTGCTCAAAGCTCAAACGATATGGTCCCGACGATTTTTCGCCGTGGCATTTACCGCACAATCCGAGGCAGTCTTAAGCGCTTCTTGTCAATCGTGGTCATCACCGCGCTTGGCGTGAGCGTGATGTGCGGCCTTAAGGCGGGCTGCGAGGATCTGCGCGATTCGGTTGACGCCTACTTTGACCAGCAGAGTGTCTATGACATTAACGTGCAGTCGACCTATGGCTTTACGCGCGACGATCTTTCGGCTATCCAAGAGGTCGACGGCGTCGAGACGGCCGAGGGCATCTACACCGAGACCGCCTACACCGCCGTGGGCACAACGCGCGAGCGCGTGGTCGTGCAAAGTCTCTCCAAGGAGAACATCGATCAGCCGGTGCTCGTGAACGGCGATTTGCCCGAGAGCGCCGATGAGGTTGCGGTGACATCGAAGTTCCTGAAGGCTTCGGGCAAAAAGCTCGGCGATACCGTGAGCTTTGCCGCCAATGACGCGAGCTCGTCGAACCAAAGCGCTAAGGATCAGTTTGCCGCGGGCGATTACACCATTACGGCCGAGGTCCTCGACCCCACTGATGTGAGCTCCGACTCGACCGTCAACGACTTTCGCGCTGCTTCGGCTGCGGACTATAGGTTCTATGTGAGCGAGGATGCCGCGACATCTTCCTCCTACTCCGCCGTCCACGTGATCGTCGAGGGAGCCAAGAGCCTCAACTCCTATTCCGATGCCTACACGACAAAGATCAACGAGGTCAAGAGTAATATCGAGGAGATCCGCGACGAGCGCGAGAAGGCGCGTGTTCAGGAACTGACGGTCGACACACCGGCAAGCTTGGATGCGGCCGAGCGCCAGGCGAATATGCTCTTTGGGGTTGAGCAGGACAACATCAATCGCATGGCCGAGGGCAGCGAGGAGCGCGTTCAGGCACAGGCCGATTTGAACCAGCGCCGCGCAGCCGCCGACCAGCAATTTGCCGATGCCCGTACCGAGCTTTCCGATCTGGGCGAATGCACTTGGTACATCCAGGACCGCGATAGCATCACAAGCTACTCGAGCGTGGAGAGCGACAGCTCTTCGATCGAAGCCATCGCCACGGTTTTCCCATTCATCTTCTTTGTCGTCGCCGTGCTCATTAGCCTTACCACCGCCACGCGCATGGTCGAGGAGGAGCGCACGCTCATTGGTCTGTACAAGGCGCTCGGCTATTCACGCGGGCGTATCCTGTCCAAATACGTGAACTATTCACTGTGGGCTTGTCTGATCGGCGGCGTGCTTGGCAACATTGTCGGATTTGTGGGCCTACCACTGTTCCTGTTCACGGTGTTCGACGACATGTACTCACTGCCCCAGATGCTGCTTTCGTACGACATCGTGTCCTCAATCGTCTCGGTGGCGCTGTTTGCCGTGGGCGTGGTGGGCGCCACGATTATCGCCTGCCGCCACGAGATGGCCGAGACCCCAGCCTCGCTCATGCGTCCCAAGGCCCCGCGTGCCGGCTCGCGCATTTTGCTTGAGCGCATCGGCTTTATCTGGCACCGTATGGGCTTTTTGAACAAGGTGGCGGCGCGTAACCTGTTCCGCTACAAAAAGCGTGCCCTTATGACCATCTTTGGTATCGCCGGCTGCACGGCGCTCGTGATCTGCGCTCTGGGCATCCGCGATACGTCGATAGCGCTTTCGCCCAAACAGTACGGGCATATCACGCGCTACGACTTGCTGGCGGTCGCCAATCCCGACGACTTTACGCAGACGTGCGCGGCGCTCGACGAGCGAAGCGCGGTCAAGGATTCCGGTGTGACCGTGACTTCGACGCTGCCGATTACGACCGATAACGTCACCTTTACATTTAGCGGCAAAAGCGAGACAGTGCTGTTAATCGTGGTGCCCGATGACCGCGTGAACGATCTGGACGACTACGTGCGCCTTGAGGACGAGTCCAAAGAGTCGCTGTCTTTGCGTGACGGAGATGTGTATCTGAGCAAGAGTTCACAGCTGGCGCTGGGGATTCAGCCGGGTGATACGGCGCACGTCCAGGATTCGTCGCTCAATGCTGCCAAGGTCAAAGTCAGCGACATTTCGCTCAACTATCTTGGCAACACACTCTATATGACGCAGGGCACCTATGAGCGCGCGTTCGGTCGAAGCGCGCGCCTTAACGGTGTCCTTGCGTTGCTGAAGGGCTCGTCGGCCGACCAGATTGCGTTTAGCAAGAAGATTAAGAGTGACGGCTGGCTTACGATTTCGAGTACGGCCGAGCATCAGGCGAACGCTGATGCGAACTTTACGATTATCAATTCGGTCGTGGCACTCGTGACCTTTATGGCGGCGTGCCTGTCGTTTGTGGTTGTGTTTACACTGTCCAACACGAATATCTCCGAGCGCGAGCGCGAGCTGGCGACCATTAAGGTGCTGGGCTTCCGCCGTGGCGAGGTGCACCACTACGTCAACAAGGAGACGTTAATCCTCACGGCAATTGGCGCCGCGCTGGGCGTGCCGCTGGGTAGCCTGCTGGCCGAGAGCTTTACGTACATTCTGCAGATGCCGTCGCTCTACTTTGACGTTGAGGTCCAGCCGCTGAGTTATGTGCTCGCCGTAGTGCTTTCCTTTGTCTTTACGTTTATCGTCAACCTCACTACCAATCGCACCCTCAATAGGATCGACATGGTCGGCGCCCTCAAGAGCGCCGAGTAACCTGTCCTGGGATTCAAGTTCTAGCGAGCTGCCGACGCGCCCGCAGCAGTATTTTTACATAAACCGCTCCGCCAAATGCATACTTTGACGGGGCGGTTGCTTTTTGCCCACAGGTACCCCAGGGGACGCCGTGCAAATTCCGGAGTATTCAGCATCCCGGGGTCCGCGGGCGCGGGGGCGGGTGCACAAAACCGCGCTGAAAGCCCCGATTCTGAGTCCCAACGCCTCTAGAGCCGCTCGTTTTTTTACAGGATGCGGCCCATGGTGCCTGCCTTTCGCCCAAAATCCAGTATGCAGGCACCCTCGGCTGCTGAATACTCCCAAAAATGCACGCCGCATCCTACCCCAGGCACCCGTAGCAAGAAGACGAATAGCCTCGGCCTCCCTAGTTACCGCAGGAGGCCCCAGGGCTTACCTCCCAAATCTTTCCGCAGGACGGAAGGACCCCGCCGCGCGAAGCGCACGGCGGGGTCCTGACATGTCCGAGGACGATTTGGGAGGTAAGCCCTGAGGCCTCCGATGGGGCGGTTCCAGCCGAGACTATTCGTCGCCGAAGCTGATGCCCAGCGCCTTGGCCTCGCGTACCAGATCGCTCTGGGGATCGACATACTTGAGCTTGCCGGCGACATCCTCGAGCGGCATGTGGCACATCTTGCCGTCGCGCAGGGCGATCATGTAGCCAAACTCGCCGCGCAGGCAGCCAAGCGCGGCCTCGACGCCGCACTGGGTCGCAAAGATGCGGTCCTGGGCGTCGGGCTGACCGCCGCGCTGCGTGTGGCCGGGGATGGCGACGCGGGTCTCGCGACCAGTCTTGGCCTCGATCTCCTTGGCGATGTCGTAGACGATCGACGGGCTCGTGCGCTCGGCGAGCTTCTTCTTGTACTCCTTCTTGGACAGCGCCGCGTCCTCCTTGGAGATAGCGCCCTCGGCGACGGCCACGATGGTAAAGCGGCTGCCGGTTTCCATGCGATGCTCGATGGTCTTGATGACGTTGTCCATGTCGTAGGGGATCTCGGGAATCAGGATGACGTCCGCGCCGCCCGCGACGCCGGCATACAGCGGGATCCAGCCAACCTTGTGGCCCATGATCTCGATGACAAACACGCGGCCGTGGCTCGAGGCGGTAGTGTGGATGTCGTCGATGCACTTGGTGGCGACGTCGATGGCGCTCGTAAAGCCAAACGTCAGCTCGGTGCCCCAGGTGTCGTTATCGATGGTCTTGGGCAGGGCGATAACGTTGAGACCCTCTTCGCGCAGGCGGTTGGCAGTCTTGGTGGAGCCGTTGCCGCCCAGCATAAACAGGCAGTCGAGCTGCAGCTTGTGATAGGTGTGGACCATCGCCGGCACCTTCTCGACGCCGTCAGCCTCGGGAATGTCCAGACGCTTGAACGGTGTGCGGCTCGTGCCCAGGATGGTGCCGCCGCGGGTGAGGATGCCGCTAAAATCGGCGGGCGACATGACGCGGAACCTGCTGTAGATAAGGCCCTGGTAGCCGTCCTCAAAACCATAGATCTCGATAGGTTCTTCACTATTGGTCATAAGCGTTTTGACAATGCCGCGCATGGTGGCGTTGAGCGCCTGGCAGTCGCCGCCACTGGTAAGAAGACCGATCCTGAGCATGATGAATCCTTCCGGGCAAGTTATAACATGCGCATAAGTTTACCCCCGCACACTGTTGATACGGGGGTAAAACGTGTTAGCTCAAGCGTATGGAAATGTAAGCAACGTCAGGGAACGTAAGGTCGACGGGCCTGGCTCCTTACAGTGCGAAGGCGTCGACGTCGCCCCAGTGGCGGCGCAGCGTGATGGCGGCAGCAGGTTCGGTATTGTCAAAGACGACCGACCATTGCGTGTTGCTGGTGATATCTTCCGGATTGGGCTCTTGCGCTGCGGCACGCAGGGCCTTCCAAGCGACTGCCTCGTCCTGGGCACCGACATGGGCGTCAAGGACATCGGTGATTGCGACGGCGCGCTCCTTGCCGTGGCCCAGCTCGTCATTCTTTTGGTTGGGGAGCACTTCGTCGCCATAGCAGGCGTAGAAGTTCGTGACCTGGCGCACGGGCGTCGCCTTGCATGCGCGGTCGGGATCGCGCGGATCCCACTCCACCACCCGTGCGTCACCGGCGGCGTCGTTGATAAAGAAGTGGTAATCGCGTCCGGCCATGGCGTGCATGTCGTGGGCGGAAAGTAGGTCGACGGCCTCTTGCGTGGTAGCCGCGCGGTCGAGCACCAGACGGATGGCGAGCGAAGTGTTGATGACGGGGCGTTGCGTGTCCTGGTCACAGGGCTTGGAATCCAGGGTGAGTACGGCAATGGACACGCCGCATTCGTTAACACCGTCGAGCTGGGCAAACGGGCCCATGAGTGCGGCGGCGCGTCCGGTGACGGAGTCAAGCGGAGTGTTATCGCCTAGGTTGTTAAGGGCGGCAAACCCGATGGAGGCATAGCCGTCGCGTGGGTGATTACGCACCAACAGCGCCGAGGTGTCGTCCTTAAAGTCGTAATTGCGACCGGTGCGCACGCGGCCTTCGGCATCTACGGCGACAAAAGCGCTGCAGGCAAACTGGGGCGCCTGGACATGTACCGGCACACCGGGCAGCACCTGCGCCACCACGGCATCGATGTAGGCCTGGTCGTCGCGCACGCCAGCGGCGATGATGCGATCAAGATCGTAGTCGTAGGCGATGTCGATTGCGTACAGGTCATAGCCATCCGCGTAGCCGGTCAAGCGTTTGAGCGACGCGGCGGACTTGATTTGCTTGTGATAAACGATACCGGTGGCAGCGGCAAGGCCGACGGCGACTCCCGCGACACCGCAGGCGATGGCAATGTTACGTGGCTTCATGACGGCTCCTCTCGTCCTGTTAGCGTAATTGTCGCAAAAGGTGCACGGGCATGTTGGCTCAACTTGGTGAGCGGTGCGGGATTAAACACGGAATGAAGAGTGCAGCGCTGGCGCGGCGGGGTATGCTGGAAGGGACCATCAACCCAGCGAAAGGGGAGAGCATGACGGATCAGGAAACGCCCGAGCGCGCGCATGTGACGGCCGATGATATCGAGGCCGCCAACGACCTTATCGACTTTATCGAGGCATGCCCCAGCATGTTCCATACGGCGGCGACCATTATGGCCGAGCTCGACGAAGCGGGCTTTACCTACCTGTCCGAGAACGCGGCGTGGGACATCGAGCCGGGCGGGCGTTATTACACGCAGCGCAACACCTCGAGCGTTATCGCCTTTAAGGTGGGCGAGGACCTGGCTGCTACGTGGGGCGAGGACGGCGTTGCCGGCGACTACCATTTTCAGCTGACGGCGTCGCACAGCGACTCGCCGACGTTTAAGGTTAAGGCCGTGCCCGAGCTCGACGGCGCGGGCGAGACGCTGCGCCTGAACACCGAGGCCTACGGCGGCATGATCGACTACACCTGGTTCGACCGTCCGCTGGCGCTCGCGGGCCGCGTGCTGGTGCGCGAGGGCGACCGTATTGAGAGCCGCCTGCTTGCCACCGAGCGCGAGGTTGCCATTATTCCGAGCCTTGCCATCCATATGAACCGTGGCGTTAACGAGAGCTTTGCTCCCAACCGAGCCGTTGACCTGTGCCCGCTCATCAGCGCCGGTGAACTCAAGCAGGGAGATTTTGACGCTCTGATCGCCGACGAACTGGACGTTGAGCCCGAGCAGATCCTGGGTCGCGACCTGTTCCTGGTCAATCGTCAGGATGCGCGCATTTGGGGCTGGGCCGACGAGTTTATCTCGACGCCCAAGCTTGACGACCTGGCCTGCGCCTACACCTCGCTGCAGGCATTTTTGGGTGCTGAGAACGCGCGCGATATCTCGGTCTTCTGCTGCTTTGATAACGAGGAGGTTGGCTCCGAGACCAAGCAGGGAGCCATGTCGACGTTCTTGGCCGATGCGCTGCGCCGCATTAACGGATCGCTGGGCTTCGATGACGAGTCGTACCATCGCGCACTTGCCGCCTCGATGCTCGTGAGCTGCGATAATGCGCATGCCGTGCATCCCAACCACGCCGAGAAGTGCGATGTCCGCAACCAGGTGGTGCTCAACGGCGGCATCGTTATCAAGGAAGCCGCCAACCAGCACTACTGCACCGATGCCTTTAGCCGCGCGGTGTTCCAGGCTATTTGCGATGACGCCGACGTGCCCACGCAGGCCTTCGCCAACAAGAGTGATATGGCGGGTGGCTCCACGCTCGGCAACCTGTCGAACATGCAGGCGAGCATGCATGCCGTGGACGTGGGCCTGCCGCAGCTGGCCATGCACTCAAGCTACGAGACCGGCGGCGTGCGCGACGTGATGTACGCCATCCGCGCCCTCACCGCCTTCTACGAGCGCAACCTAACCATCAACGGAGCCGAAAGCGTGGAGCTCTAAAACCTGCCAAAAAGGGACAGGTTCATTTTGGCAGGTTTTATCTGGGCAAATGCCAGTGGCATTGCAAGCCGATAGGACCCTAAAACGCCGCAGGTTGAACAAAAGTCAGCGAGAGCCCGTCTGGGCGAGCAAGGTGCCTTGAAAGAGGAGGGCATTGGCCTTCTGGCCATGCCCGACGATTGAAAGGCAGATTGCCGTCCAGACGGGGTCGCAGCGTCGAGTGGTCCGCCGTTCGTTAGAACGGCGGAACAAGATTAGTGTTCAATCCAACAGCGCAGGGTCTCGCCGGCTTGCAGGTGACGCAGATTCTCTGCGGCAATGTCGACCACATTGTTGAGCGTGGCTGCCAGGTGGAACCAGCCGGAGACGTGCGGCGTGATGAGCATGTTGGGCGCATCCCACAGTGGGCTTGTCTCAGGCAACGGTTCGGGGTCGGTGACGTCGACCGCGGCGCCGGCGAGATGTCCCGACTCCAGGGCGGCAACCAAGTCGTCGGCGACCACAAGATCGCCGCGGCCGCCGTTGGCAAAGAAGGCACCCGGTTTCATCGCGGCAAAGAACTCGGCATTTGCAATGCCGCGGGTCTCGGGCGTACTGGGCATAAAGGATGCGACGACGTCTGCCTCCGCCAGACGCTCAGACAGGGCGTCCATGCCGTCCATGTCCTCAAACACAATGGGGTAGACGAGCGGGTGGCGCTTGATGCCGCGGACGTGCGCACCCATGTTGCGGCAGAGCGTGGCAAAGTGGCCGCCAATGTCGCCCGCGCCCAGCACCAGCACATTGGCGTTTTTGAGCGAGGTGACCGGCCCCAAATCCTCCCAGCGATGCTTGCGCTGCAAGTCGTGATAGCCAGGCAGGCGCTTCATCATGGAAAGGACCATGGCAAACATGTGCTCGCTCACAGCCTGGCCGTAGGCACCCACCGAGCAGGAAAGCTTAGCGTCGGCTGGCACGGTGCCGGCGGCCAAGTAATCGTCATAGCCCGCGGTCTGCAGTTGCAACAGCTGGACATGCTCACATGCTGTGAGCATGTCAGGGTCGATGTTGCCCAAGATCACGTCGGCATCGGCGACCTGCTCGCGCGTGATGGCGTCGGCACTCGTGTAGATAAAGTCCTCGCCCGGAGCGCTCGACTCGAGGATCGCGCGATGGCGGTCGTTGACGGGCAACAAAACCAGGATGTTCACAAGCAGTCCTCTCCGCTCGACCTGCCAAAAAGGGACAGGTTTATTTTGGCAGGTTGTATCAGGTAAAACGCTAAAAAACGCCGGGCTTCGTGATGGTTAACATATCCATCGCGAAGCCCGGCGCATCCACGGCTACCAGCTCAGCAGCTCGTAGCCGTCCTCGGTCACCACGAGCTGTACCTCGCACTGGGCCGAATCGCTGCCGTCCTTGGTGCGCACGCACCAACCGTCACCCTTGCTAATCTTGATGTCGGGCGCTCCGACATTGACCATGGGCTCGATGGTAAAGACCATGCCCGGGGCCATGATGGTGTCCACATCGGGTGCCTCGGTGGTAAAGCCCACAAACGGGTCCTCGTGGAACTCCTTACCGATGCCGTGTCCGCCGTACTCGCGCACCACGCTAAAACCGGCGTCCTCGACCGTCTTTTGCACGGCCTCGGCCATCACGGACAGCGGTAGCCACGGCTTGACGGCGGCGAGACCCGCCTCCACGCTGGCGCGGGTGACGTCGACCAGGCGCTGGCGCTCGGCCGAGACCTCGCCGATGCAGAACATGCGGCTCGAATCACTAAAGTAGCCGTCTAGGATCGTGGAGCAGTCCACGTTGATGATATCGCCCTCGTGCAGCACGTCCGTATCGCAGGGGATGCCGTGGCAGACCACGTCGTTGATCGAGGTGCACACGCTCTTGGGGTAGCCCTCGTAGTTGAGGTCGGCCGGCGTGCCGCCATGCTCGACGGTGTAGTCGTAGATCATCTGGTCGATCTGGTTGGTGGTCATGCCCGCGGCGATGTGCTCGCCTACGTAGTCGAGCACGCCCACGTTGATAGCCGCCGAGCGCTTGATGCCCTCGATATCGGCGGGCGTCTTGTAGAGCGTGCGGGGCAGAACCTCCCAGCCCTCTTCCCACAAGCGCTCGAGGCGCTCATCAAAGGCGCTATGGCATTTCTTGTATTTCTTGCCGCTGCCGCACCAACAAGCGTCGTTGCGGCCGGGCACGGGTCCTTTGTCATACATGGCTAACTTCCTTTCATCCGCAGCTAGTATAGCCCACTCACGCGTCCATAAAGTTGCGGTGATATAGTTCCGATTTAAGCGGTTTAACAGCATAAATAGGAACTATATCACCGCAACTGATGGAGCGGGATGGCGGACACTAGCTGCTGCGTGGTTTTGCTAGTAGCTCACCTGGCAGGGAATGCCGAGGGCGCGCACGCGTGCGGCGATCGTGTCGAGCACCTCGGGCGTTGCTTTGGCAAGGCCGTCGACCGGTGTCTCGCGCGCCACCGTGTAGATGGTCGCCTCCTGTGGGCGAATGCGCTCAAGCGCCACGAGCCAGGGGGCAACGTACTCCTCGCCGGTGTTGTCGATGAGCTTGCCCTGATACTCGCCGGTCAAAAAGATCGTCTGGATAATAACGTGACCTTCAAAGCTTGCGAACGTCTCAATCTGGTGCTCGACGTCGTAGGGGCCAACAGGCTGGTCGAGCAGCTGGATAAACGCCGGGTCGACGGTATCGAGCTTAAGAATGTTGTCGTCGACCATCATGAGCGCGTCGTGCACCTCGGGACGGTCGGCGCGCGTGCCGTTGGAAAGCACGGCAATCTTGGTGTTCGGGGCAAGCTGGTCGCGAAGCGCCACGGCGCCGGCGATGGCCTGAGGAAACTCCGGTGCGGCGGT
Source organism: Oscillospiraceae bacterium (assembly GCA_963614405.1). Taxonomy (GTDB): domain Bacteria; phylum Actinomycetota; class Coriobacteriia; order Coriobacteriales; family Coriobacteriaceae; genus Collinsella. The sequence continues at coordinate 13,482 of CAVEDI010000145.1, forward strand.
GGGCTCGCCGTTGCCTGCGAAGGTGATCACATCGGGGAGCTCGCCCTCGGCTGCCATCTCGCGCAGCTTTGCCTCGAGCGCGTCGAGTACCACGGCAGCTGTGTTGTACGGCTCATGGCAGGGGCGCTCGGCGTTGAGGCCGTTTTCGCAGTAAATACAGTCGAACGTGCAGATTTTGCCGCTCGCCGGCATCATGTTGACGCCGAGCGAGAGACCAAGGCGACGGCTGCGAACGGGCCCAAAGATGGGGCTGGCATTCAAAAACGTAGACATAGGCATATGCTCCTCAAGACAATTGTGCCTAAGCATAGCATCGGCTCCAAAGCAAGGTGCGGGCCCTTGCTTTACAAGTTTCGTTTTTTCACGTCGCTCATTATGCGGTGCCATGAAAAGCCTCGGGTGGGGTACAGTTAATCTGTTAACAAGGCGTAAGGCAATGCGGGTCCATCCAACCGTACTGACGTGCAACTGGATGAGCATTGATGATGGGGGCACAACATGGATTTTACGGTCGAGAATGCGGGCACCACGATTGCCTGTCGCGAATATGCCGGCCCGGATGTGTCGCCTGATGCTCCTGCCTTGGTGTGCGTGCACGGCGCTTGTGTCGACGGCACATTTTTCGACGGTATCGCTTGTGAGCTCAGCCGCAACTACCGCGTAATTGCCTACGACCGCCGCGGCTGCGGTGGCAGCAGCGATGCGGCAGACGGCAGCTATGATCTTGCCGCCCAGGCCGCCGACCTGCAAGCCGTGATCGAACACGTTGGCGCTCCGGCAAATGTGCTTGCGCACAGCGCCGGTACGTTGGTGGCGCTGGAGCTTCTTCGCACCGAACCTCATCTCGTCGCCCGTGCGATTCTGCATGAGCCGGCTGTGTCGGCCGAAGGCGTCGGTATGGGCGCAGCTCCGGTTTTGCTCGATATGATTGCGGCTGGAAAGGTTTCAAGGGCGCTCCGGCTTTTCTTGGGAGCCCTCGGCGACTTGGACCCCGAGGCTCCTGGGACGACCGAAGCGGAAGCCAAACATGCCCTGCGCAATGGTCGTTGCTTTATGGCGAACGAATACGGAACAAATATGACATATGCTCCCGACTGGGAGCGCGCCCGCGCGTCAAAGGCGGTGTCGGCCGTGTTTTTGGGCGAGCTTTCGGTCGGCACGCCCCGCGAGGCTGGTACGAGGGTGGCGGCTGAGCTTTTGGGCTGTCCACTCGTAATGGTTCCCGGCGCGCATAACGGTCTGCGCGATCGCCCCGTTACGGCGGCAAACGCCGTTCGCGATGTCTTGGAGCGTTAGCGCGCTCGATGACCTGCGGGGAGAGGGGCTGTTAGCGTTTCGTCATTGTTAACGAATGTGCCCATAACCGTGCGCCCGCGGCTCCGTTACCGCCGCTTGCCAGGTCATAAAAATGTAACGATAATCGCGCGTTTGCCTTCAGCTGTTAGATGTTACCCTTGTACTAATTGATATGCACCGTTGCCGTGCGTAACGATAGAAAGGGCCCCATATGCTCAATAATCACGAGGTCAATCTAACCGACGAGGAGGCTGCCGCCGAGGTCGCCCGCGTCGCGAAGACCTACCCCGTGGTGCGTTTGCTGTCGGCCGATCAGATTAAGAGCGAGCCTAACTGCCTGCTCGCCGGCAATCGGTGCCCTTGTCTGCGTCAGTCGAGTCTTGAGGCCTTGGCAGATTCCGATGAGGTGTCGGAGCAACTGCTTAACGATGGTGTTGAGTACCGCGCCCGCCTACGCCCTCTGAAGGTCGAGGGCGAGCCTCACGTCCTGCTGATGGTGCGTCCGATCGATGAGCAAGAGGCTGCAGAAGAGGACCTCGTCTACACCGACGTGCTGACGAGTGTGCGCAATCGCCGATATTACGAGGAAAAGCTCCGTAGCGCCCGCATGAATGCCGGCGTTGCGGTGATCGACCTTGATGATTTTAGGGTCTTCAACGATACGTGTGGCCGTCATGCCGGCGACCTTGCGCTCGGTGCCGTGGCGACGGCCATACGCAGCGGAATTCGTTCGACTGACGAGCTTGTACGCTATGGCTGCGACAAATTTGTGGTCGTCATGCCCAATATTCCCTCCGATGACTTCACCCGTCGCCTGCATCAGGTGTCCGATGCCGTTCATGCCACGATTGTTCCGGGCCATGAGTACGTGAGCTTGACGGCATGTGTTGGTGGCGTTCGCATTCATGGCGAGACGGTCGATGAGGGCGTTGGCCGCGCTGTCCAGTTATTGAGCCGCGCTAAGGCAAAAGCCGGTACGGTCGTGACCGATGCCGATTCCATCGAAGCCTTCCAAAGCGAAAAGCCTTCGGTGCTTATTGTCGATGACTCCGAGATGAACCGAGCCATTCTCAACGAGATGCTCAAGGACGAGTATTGCATCCTCGAGGCCGACAACGGTCGTACGGCGCTCGACATGGTCGACCGCTATGGCGATGAGTTGTCGCTCGTGCTGCTGGATATTGTCATGCCGGGCATAAGCGGCTTTGAGGTGTTGGCCGATCTGTCTCGCCGATCGGGTATCGACAATCTGCCTTTCATCATGATTTCGAGCGAAGATTCCGATGATATGGTTCTGCGCGCGTACGAGCTGGGCGCCTCGGACTATATCAACCGCCCGTTTGACTCCCGTGTCGTGCGCCGCCGTGTAAGCAACACCATCCGCCTATACGCCAAACAGCGCCGCCTGACGAGCCTGCTGTCCCAGCAGTACAACGAGCGCGTCAAGAACAGTCGCATGCTTATCGATATCATGGCCGGCGTCATGGAGCTTCGCAATGGCGAGAGCGGCAGGCACGTTACGAATATCGAGAAGCTGACCGAGCTGCTGCTGGGCTGTCTGGTCCAGCGTAGCGACACGATCTCCCTCGACAATGAGGAACGCTCCACGATTGCCCTGGCTTCGGCGCTGCACGATATTGGCAAGATGGCGATTGACGATGCGATTCTCAACAAACCCGGACACCTTACGTCCGAGGAGTTCGAGATTATGAAGACGCATACCACGATGGGCGCCGACATGTTGCTTGAGCTGGGCCGACATCACGTCGGCAATGCGCTTATGGAATATGCGTACCAGATTGCGCGTTGGCACCACGAGCGCTGGGACGGCAAGGGCTATCCCGATGGCCTTAAGGGCAACCAGATTCCCATCGCCGCACAGGTGGTTTCGGTGGCTGACGTGTACGATGCGCTGACGAGCGTGCGTGTGTACAAGGACGCTATCCCGCACAAGGAAGCGATCCAGATGATCCTGGACGGTAAGTGCGGCACTTTTAACCCGCTGTTGCTCGACTGCCTGCTCGAGGTGCAAGACCGTATTGCCGAGACGTTGGCACGCCCCGCCGACGTCGTCGCGTTTCCCACGATTTAGTTTGACCAAAGGAGTTTTAATCCATGATTTCCATGCGTGAGGCGTATGAGAAGATCGGCGCTAATTATGATGACGCGTGCGCTCGGCTGATGGGCGAGGAAATGCTTGCCCGCTTTGCCCTCAAGTTTTTGGATGACGAGAGCATGGACAAGCTAGAGGCCGCCATGGCGGCGGGAGACGCCGAAGGTGCGTTTATGGCAGCGCGCACGCTCAAGGGCGTGAGCCAGAACCTGGGATTCGATAATCTGTACGAGCCGGCGGTTGTGGTGACCGAAGCACTGCGCGGCGCCGATGCCGTTGACGGCGCTCGCGAGGGAATGCATGCGCTGCAGCAGCAATATGCGGCAACGATGTCGGCCCTGCGCGAGGTGGCTGAATAAGAGGCTGCGAGCCTTGGGCTGCTTGCCGGCCACATATAGGTAAAAGGGCGCCCCGCCGGACCATGTGGCCGGCGGGGCGCCCTTATCTGTTTTGTGGTTCGCGAGCTAACGGGCCTTCTTAACCTTTGCCGCTGCCTCGACAAACGACTTCCACAGGTTAAAGTCGGTCTCGAGCGTCTTCCACGTGTACTCAGGATGCCATTGTACGCCCAGGCAGAATGGCTGGCCTTCGACTTCGATGCACTCGGGAACGCCGTCGGTTGCTTTGGCGACCAAGCGCGTGCTTTTACCTAGACGGTCGACGCAGCAGTGGTGTGCGGAGTTGGTCTGGATTAGCCTGTGCCCGCCAACCGCGCGTTCCAGCAGCGAGCCCGGTACGACCTCGACGGGATGCACGGGGTCGTTGAGCACGTGGGTATGGCGCCACTGCGTGCGGCCCTCGCGAGCACCCAGGCTCGACACGTCCATGCACAGCGTGCCGCCGGTGGCGACGTTGAGCAGCTGCGTGCCGCGGCAGGTGGTAAAGAGCGGCTTTTTGGCGCGGAGCACCTCGCCGACCAGCTTAAACTCAAAGCTATCGCGGATCTCGCAGCAGAGGGTGGGGTCGTAGGGTCGATCATCGCCCCAACGTTTGGGATTGACATCGGGGCCGCCGGGAATGGCGATGCCGTCGGCGATATCGACGTAATGACGGATGACCTCAATGTCCTCGGTGATGGACATCTGCAGCGGCAGGCCGCCAGCGGCAAGGATGGCATCGACAAAGACACTTGCGATTTCCTCGTTGGGGGAGAGCATCTCGGTTAAAAACGGCTCTGCCTCTTCCCAGCGCGGTGCGACGAGGATGAGTGGGCGGTCGGCGGGGGCGACGTCGACGTGCGGGGTGTAGGACGATGAAGTACGAGTTCCGATCATAGGTGTAACTTTCGAGTTTGGATGGGCATGGCGGGTAGGTGGGCGGTCTGGTTAGTGGCCCTTGATGGAGTTGAGGAAGTCCTGGGCGCGCTTGGTCTGGGGGTGGTCGAAGAACTCGTCGGGCGTGCCGGTTTCCATGATCTGGCCGTCGGCCATAAACACGACGCGATCGGCCACGCGACGGGCAAAGTTCATCTCGTGCGTAATGACGATCATCGTCATGCCCTGCTGGGCCAGACGG
>CAVEDI010000146.1:0-9027 GCA_963614405.1 Oscillospiraceae bacterium
TAACGAAGAGCTGCTTAAGAAGGTTCTTGAAGAGATTCGCCCCAACCTGCAGGCCGACGGCGGCGATATGGAGTATGTGGGCGTTGACGACGAGGGCGTCGTCAAACTGGAGCTGCAGGGCGCTTGCGCCGGCTGCCCCATGAGCTCGCTGACCCTGTCCATGGGCATTGAGCGTATCCTGAAGGAGCATGTGCCCGGCGTTACCCGCGTTGAGCAGGTCAATGCCTCCGGCGAGGCCGAGGACCTGTACGACGAGTACGCGCCGTTCTAAGCTGCGAAAGCTGCGGACGGCATACTCCGCATAGACGTTACGCCCAAATATGCGGCTGCGAGCGCAAGGCCCGCGGCCGCATTTGTATGTAGGGAGTAGGAGGGTCGACATGCTCAACGACTTCTACCATATGCTTGATCCCGTCGCGATTTCGGCGGGGCCTATCACGATTTACTGGTATGGTCTGGCCTATGTGGTCGGCGCCCTGCTCACGGCGGTTGTCATGTACCGCACGCAGCGTCGCTGGGGTTTTAACATCACGATTGATGACCTGACGAGTGTCGTGGTCGGCGTGGTCTTTGGCCTCATTATCGGTGCGCGCCTGTTCTACGTCGTCTTTTACGGTGATGGCTACTACTGGGCGCACCCGCTCGAGATCTTTGCCACCAACGAGGGAGGCATGAGCTTCCACGGCGGTTTGGTGGGCGGCATTATCGGCGGCATCATCGTATGCCGCATGTATAAGCTCGACGCATGGACTTTGGCAGACCTTGCCGTCATAGGCGCGCCGCTGGCCTTGTGCCTGGGCCGTTGTGCCAACTTTGTCAACGGAGAGCTGTGGGGCAAGCCGACCGATCTGCCATGGAGCGTGGTCTTTGGCGGGACTGCGGGCGATATGCCGCGTCACCCCTCCCAGCTCTACGAGGCATTTCTTGAGGGTATTGTGCTCTTTTGCATTCTGCAGGTGCTCAGCCGCAAAAAGCCGCTACTGCCCCAAGGCACGTTTATGGGCGTCTTTGTGATGGGTTACGGCATCGTTCGCTTTTTGATTGAGTTTGTGCGTGTGCCCGATGCGCAGCTGGGCTATCTGCTGGGCGGCGTCATCACCATGGGTCAGCTGCTGAGCCTGCCGCTCGTAATCGCGGGCCTGGCGCTCATCATCTTTGCTCGTCGCCGCAACCAACCCCAGCGCATCTACCTGGACGCCTAACCACCAAAACCACCACAAAGGGGACAGGCACCTTTGTGGTGGTTTGCTGGGCAACGATGACAGAACCGTAACGTTTCCCCAGATAAAACCTGCCAAAATAAACCTGTCCCTTTTTGGCAGGTTTCTAGAAAGGCTTTCGGACTGTGAAGGATTCCGACCTCTCCACAACGGCTGCGCGCGACGCTGCCCGCATCGTCTGGTTTAAGCGCTACCCCGCCAAGCAGACGCTCATCGCATTTTTGCTCGCGCTGTTGGCGACCACGGCGTTTTCCATCGATCCCTCCCCGGTGTCGAGCAACGCAGTCTTGGCGATTGACCCCAACGCCTCGGGCATGCTGTACGTGTGCTACGAGGTGCTCCTCTCGTTTGCCGGCCATACCGACGCGGTCATGCTGCTTGCGCTTGCCTGCCTGCTCACTCTGCCGTTTCGCTACGTGTTCTTTGGCCGTGGCGACACCTGGCGTCCATCGATCATTCTGCCGTCGCTGTTCTTCGCCATCTGTATGGTGTTCGGCCGCAGCTACGACCTCACTGACTCGGCCGAGATTGTCCTTGGCGACAAAGCTCGCATCATCTGCGCCTGGATTGGCGGCGCGGGCTGGATGCTCTTAGCGATCGTGGCCTTCTACCTTGCCTTTGAGTGTCTAGATTGGCTGAGCTCTCGGCGCATTCCGTTTTCCGAAGCGCACTTTGGCCGCGTATGGCGTGTGACTCACGCCGTGCTCTCGGTCCATCCCTTTGCCGGGCCCTTCCTGGTGCTTATGATCGCCTGGGCGCCCACGCTCATCGCTTCGCTGCCTGGCCTTTTTATGGGAGATACGGGCGCGCAGATTCGCCAGTGGTTCAACTATCCCAACGGCACGAGTGACTACCTGCGCCTACTCAACCCCAACGTGCTGCTCAACGGGCATCATCCCGTAGTGCACACGGCCATTATCGGCTCGTGCGTTCAGCTGGGGCTTTCGCTGTTCAACAGCGCTAACGCGGGTCTTGCCATCTACACCTGTGCTCAGTTCGTCATCACGGCTGCCTGCATGGCCTATTCCATTTCGTCGCTGCGTAAACTGGGCGTGAGCCTGCCGGTTCGCGGTGCGATCCTGCTGTTCTTTGCGTTTATGCCGATGTTCTCTAACTACGCGGCGTTGCTCACCAAAGACGTGCTCTTTGCCGACGCGTTCTTGGTGCTGCTGGTACAGACCGTCAAGCTCGTGGCATGTGGCTTGCCCCGTCGTGATGCCAATGTCGAGCGAGCGGGCGAGAAAGCCCCCGTGCTCTTTGCGCGCCACGACTGGCTGCTGCTCGCTCTGGGCGCCATGGGTTCCACGTTCCTGCGCAACGGCGGCTTGGTGTTTCCCCTGGCGGCATGCGTAATCGCGGTGGCGTTTTGCGTATGGGACGTGCATGTGGCTCGTCGTGCAGCCAAGCAGACTGGTGCTGCGCCGTCAGGCGCCATCCCGCGTTTCCGCTGGGTTGGCGTTCTCGCGGTGCTCGCGCTCTGCCTTGCCTCTAATATGTACTTCACCAAGGTCTTTATGCCGGCGCACGATATCACGCCTGGTTCCAAGCGCGAAATCCTCTCGATTCCGTTCCAGCAGACGGCTCGTTTCGTCCAAAAGCACGACGGCCTCAACTCGGGCGTCAACCCCACGGTTAAGGAGGACGGCACCATTGTGGAGGCTCCTTGCGACGGCTTGGTGACCGACGAAGAGCGTGCCGTGATCGACCGTGTGCTCAAGTACGAGAACCTGGGCCGCCGCTACAACCCCGACAAGTCCGATGCCGTCAAGAACTGCTTTAACGAGTACGCCTCGCAGGAGGACATCGATGCCTATTTTGAGGTATGGGCTCAGATGTTTAAGAAGGATCCCGAGTGCTATATTTCGGCGCTTATCAATAACTACTATGGTTATTTTTATCCGAGCGCCCGCGATGCCTGGGTCTACAGCACGGCGCGTAGTGCCGAGATCATGGCGCGTCCCGACAACCTCAAGTACTTCGACTTCCATCCGGTTGACAGCAACGTGGTGCGCTGGTGTGACCATCTGATCAACCTATACCGTGTGGCGGTGCAGCGTGTTCCCTTTATCTCGCTCACCATGAGCTCGGCCACCTATGTGTGGATCATGATTGCCGTGGTGGTCTACCTGCTGCGTCATCATTCATGGCGTGCGCTGGCGATCTGGGTGCCGCTGTTGGGCGTGCTCGCCGTGTGCCTGATTGGCCCGTGCAACGGCTCGACTTACATGCGCTACCTGTATCCGGTCATCGCCTGCATGCCCTTCGCCATCGGCGCCACCGTCACCCGCAGCGACTTCCTCTGGTTCTAACTTGGTGCATTGAGGTCAGGTTTCTTTGCACCAAAGGGGCCATCATCACGACGCCTTCATTTTGGGGTTTATCTCGCAGGCCAGTAGGTATATCATAACGACGTTTGTTTATATTGCCCGAGCATCTGCGCTGGGCTTTAGGTCGAAACCGATAGGAGACACGTATGTCCGGACACTCTAAGTGGGCCACAACCAAGCATCGTAAGGGCGCGCAGGACGCCAAGCGTTCCGCCCTCTTCTCCAAGCTCAGCCGCAACATCACCGTTGCTGCCCGTCTCGGCGGTGACCCGCTGCCCGAGAACAACGCCAGCCTCGCCGCTGCCGTTGCCAAGGCCAAGGCTCAGTCCATGCCTAAGGACAAGATCAAGTCCGCTATCGACAAGGCTTTTGGCTCGGGTGCCGATGCCGCCGTCTACGAGAACATCGTGTACGAGGGCTACGGTCCTGCCGGTGTCGCCGTCTACGTCGACTGCCTGACCGACAACCGCAACCGCACCGCCGCTGATGTCCGTTCCGCCTTCTCCCACGCTGGTGGCAACCTGGGCACCTCCGGCTCCGTCGCCTTCCAGTTTGAGCGCAAGGGCCAGATCGTCGTCGCCAAGGAGATCCTGGACGAGAACGCCAAGAAGGAGACCATGATCGCCAACGGTGCTGCCGGTGACGAGGATGAGTTCATGATGGCCATCGCCGAGGCCGGCGGCGAGGACTACGAGGACGCCGGCGAGGAGTGGATCGTCTGGACTACTGCCAACGAGGTCATGGCTGTCTCCAAGGCGCTCGAGGAGCAGGGCGTCCAGGTCAAGGGCTCCGAGACCACCATGGTCCCGACCACCCCGACCGAGGTCTCCGGCGCCGACGCCAAGAAGGTTCAGCGCCTCATCGACCGTCTTGAGGAGCTCGACGACGTCCAGGATGTTTACAGCACCATGGACATGACCGACGAGGTCATCGCTGCCCTCGAGGAGGAGTAGCGCCCGCACGGGTTAAGCCGTGCATATCTGGGCATAATGAAGCGAGCATGCAAGCCTCGTGGAATAGATGAGCCGGATCCGCGTGCGTAGAGCACCGGACCCGGCTCTTTTATAATGATGCGAACCGTTTTGCATTTCGAGAGCCGAGATTTGAAGGGAGCGCCACGTGCGCGTACTCAAACGAGCCCTAGCGATCGTGTATCTTGCCGCCGCCATCGTGGCGCTGGGTACGCTTGTCTGCCAGTTTTGGGGGCCGTATACGTATCGCTTTATGCTGCTGATGCGCGACCCCATGCCGCGCATCGTCGTGACGGCATGCGGCGGAGTTGTGGCGATCGGCGTGCTGGTAAGCTTCTTCCGCCTGATGTTTGCTCGTCGCGAGCCGTCCTGCGTGCATCCGGCGGGGGAGCGCAATATCGAGGTTACCCTTGCGGCGCTTTCTTCGTGCGCTCGCACTGCGGCAGAGCGCGACGATCGCGTGATGGTCGAGCATGTCGAGGCCCGCGTCCAAGGCTCCGACGATTCGCACGTCCGTTTTAAGGTCGAGGCTATCGCGCTTGACGACCGGGACGTGGCCTCCCTTGCAGCCGCGATGCAGCAACGTATCGAGGAGGCCTGCGACACCATGCTCGGCACGCCGGGCACGACCGCACGCGTCCATTTTTTGCCGTCCAAGACTACCGTCCAGACCGTGGAGGTTTCCGGTGAGTGATACCAATCAAGATAAGACCGCTCGTACGCCGCGCCTGACGATTGACCAGAGCGCCACGCCGGCGAACGAACCTGTTGATTCCAAAGCAGAGGCAACCGAGTTACAAGACGCGGCAGCCGCGGATTTTGACGAGGCTATGGGTCTCATCAAGGGTATGGGCGCTGCCATCTGGAGCTATGCTGTGCGTCATCCCAACACCACGCTCGGCGCCGTGGCAGGCTTTATTCTCGCCGTGCTGGTACTTACGTTGGGCCTGTGGGACACGCTCGTCATCGCATTCTTTGTGCTGATCGGCGCCGTGATCGGCCAGATTCGCGACGGCGAGAACGGTATCGTCAACTTCTTCGGTCGTCTGTTTAGCGGCCGCTAATATGAATTCGACTGTCGCATCCGCGGCAGGCATAAGGAGGAACCATGGCTTTTAATACGAAGGTCGATGTAGCCGATACCGAGCTCGTGGAGAACGAGGCGGCCGTCGCCGAAGCCGAGGATGTGACGCTCGAGGATGAGGCGCTCGTCGAGGCCGAGTCCGATGCTGATGAGGACGACGAGGAGGCGGACGAGTCCGAGGACTCGCTGACCTATTCCAACGGCGTGATCGAGAAGATCGTTGCCATGGCCACCCGCGAGGTTCCGCACGTTCTGGGCATGAAGGGTAACCTCATGCACTTTGTGCAGGAGCAGTTTGGTGCCGAGAATCTGACCAAGGGCGTGACGGTCGAGGTCACCGATGACAATCGCGTGGTCGTCAACATCTCCGTCATTATCGAGTACGGTGCCTATGCGCCCGCGATCTTCGACGATGTCAAGGCACGTGTCACCGAGCGCCTTGCCGCGATGACCGGCCTTGAGGTGGCGGGCGTCAACCTGCGCATCGAGGACGTCATCACCCCCGAGGAGTACGAGCACCGCACCAGCCAGCACGAGTAACCTTCCAAAAAGGGACAGGTTTGTTTTGGCAGGTTTTATCTGCGAAAACGTTAAACGGCCGACCGCGCAAGCAAAAGCGTGGCCGGCCGTTATTTGTATGCCCCCCGATGTAGGCATACCGCTCGTCTAACTAGGGGTTGCAATCATCGCGTTCCGCGTTACCCTAATGGGCGCATTGTTTCCAAATTGTTAACGAGGGGTTGCCGTAATGGCCGACGAGCACGAAACAGAAAGCAAGGCATGGGCGATTGAGGCCGCCGCGGCAGAGGCGGCATCGCGTGCTGCCGAGGAGGTGCATCGTCCTCCCGTAGTGCCGATGGAGCGCGTGGTCGATCGCGATGTTATCGAGCGGGGCGAGCGCGCTGGTCGCAAGCGCAGCCAGGAGCCGGGCTTCCCGCGCTTTTTTGCCGAGCTCAATTTGGGCCTGATCCTCACGGCCTTCGCCATCGTTGCGTTTAAAACCCCTAATCACTTTGCTTTTGGCGGCACCTCGGGCGTGTCGGTCATTCTGTCTACGCTGTTCCCGACCCTGCCCGTCGGCGTCTTTATGTGGATTATCAACGCGGTTCTCGTCGTCTTGGGCTTTATCTTTTTGGAGCGCAAGGCAATCCTGTGGAGCGTCTTCGCCTCGTTTGCGTTGTCCGCCTATGTTTCGCTGTTTGAGCTCTTTATTCCGACCGATGTCTCTCTGACGGGTGATATGTGGCTCGACCTGTGCTTTGCCGTCATCTTGCCGGCGCTCGGCAGTGCCATCGTCTTTGACATCGGCGCCTCGACGGGTGGCACGGACATTCTCGCTATGATCCTCAAACGCCGCACCACGCTCGAGATTGGCCGCGCCCTGCTACTGGTCGATATCGGCATCGTGACCATCGCGGCCTTTTTGTATGGCCCGCGTGTCGGTCTGTATTGCGTGCTCGGCCTGTTTGCCAAGACGCTTGTGGTCGACAAAGCCATTGAGAGCATTCACCTGCGCAAAGTCTGCACGGTCATTTGTTCCGAGCCCCTTAAGGTCGAGGAGTTTATCGTCAAGCATCTCAACCGCACGGCGACCATCAGCCGGGGCTACGGTGCCTTCTCGGGCAAGTGTGTGACGGTGATCATGAGCGTGCTGAGCCGTCGCGAGGCCGTGCAACTGCGCCGCTATGCGCGCGAAGTCGATCCGGGTGCCTTTATCACGATCGTCGACAGCTCCGAGATCGTCGGCAAGGGCTTCCGCGGCACGAACTAGCGCGGACACACTCATCAAACAATCGAAAAGCGCCTCGCGCGTTGCAAATACGTCATCTAAGAGTATTTGTCCCCACATTGGGTGATAATGATCCCAAAGGCATCGTTTGCGATCCAGGTGATTCGCTCTAGATACGAAGGGATGATTTCGATGTTCTGCTCGCAGTGTGGCGCCCCCATGGGCGATAACGACAAGTTCTGCGGCGTGTGTGGTGCTCCTAATGCCGGTGCCGCTGGCCCCGCTCCCCAGGGACAGCCTCAGCCCCAGCAGTTTGTTCCGCAGCCGCCCGTGGCGAATGCGCCAAAGGGCTGTGTGGCTCAGGCGTTCCAAGATATGACCAAGACTCCGGGCGTGCTTCAGCGTGTATGCCAAATCGCGTTTTTGCCGGCGCTGATTTGCGTTGTGTCGGTGCTCGTGTTGTTTATTCCCGTTATTGGCGGCATTGCGGCTGCCATCGGCTTTTTGGCAGCTTGCATTGCGAGTGTGTGCGGTTCCGGCTTCGGTATCGAGTGGGGCCGTGATCTGTCGCTCAAGGTCGATGACGGCATGGACCGTCCACTCATGCGTTCCACGTCGTTTGGTCTCGGAGTCTTTTCGAGCGTTATTTCGGTCGTGCTCGAGGTTATCGCTGCCATTCCCGTTATCGGTGTAGTGCTTTCGCTGGTGGAGGGCGTGGTAATTGGCGCTGCGGGCTCGTATTCTTATTACGGCTCTTATGCGCTCGAGGCTGCGCTGTTTGGCTCGCTTGGCCTGCTTGTCCTGGCGCTAATTGCCTCGGCGATTCTGGGTGTCTTCTTTAAGATGTTCGCCGACATCGCCGTGATGCACTTTGCGGTGACCGGGCGTGTCGAGAGCGCGTTTTCGCTCGATAAGGTTTGGGCGGCGTTTAAACACAACAAGACCAAGCTGTTCTGTGCTTCGTTCCTTCCCGAGTTTTTGACGGGCCTGGTCGCCAACGTTGTCACATGGATCTTGACGGTTGTCTTTGGCGCCATTGCCTCTGTCGGTATGTATAGCTACTACTATCGTCCTACGGGTATTGAGGCAATTGTTACCGGCGGTGGCGTCACGCTCGCGCTGTTCTTGGTGCTGGTCGCTTTCGTCACCGTATTTCTTACGGTCTTTGGCAAGATGCTCAAGCACCGTGCCGTTGGCTATTGGGCCGCACGCTATGCAAGCGAGTGGGCCGATGAGGATAAGGACGACGTCCTGACTTTTGTGTTGCCCTTCGAGAAGAAGTCCACCCCTTCGGGTTACGGTGCTCCGGATGCTTCGCCGGCACCTGCACCCGCTCCCGCGACCGAGCCTGAGCCGGCGCCCGAGCCTGAGACGGCATCTGAGTCCGAGCCTGAGACGGCATCTGAGTCCGAGCCTGCACCTGAGCCTGAGCCTGAGCCGGCACCTGCACCTGAGCCGGCGCCCGAGCCAAGCTCCGACGAGGAGCCTCAGGACGAGTAGCCACGCCGCCTGCTATTTGGGGACGGGGTAGAAATGGTAGAAATAGCGCTTGAAGAATGAGCGGGGGCGGACGTTTCGATACGTCCGCCCCCGCTCTGCTTTAGCCAGGCTGTTATGGATGGGTGTGACGACTACTCGTCGTGCTTCTCCTCGCGGCGTGCAATAAATCACCTCGTTATTGCGTGGAATCGGCGGC
>CAVEDI010000147.1:0-4048 GCA_963614405.1 Oscillospiraceae bacterium
AACCCGCGACCCCAACCTTGGCAAGGTTGTGCTCTACCAACTGAGCCATGTCCGCATATGTAAAACAAAACGGGCGCCGGAGCGCCCGGATGTTGCCTGGAGGCGAAGCCCGGATTCGAACCGGGGGTAAAGGCTTTGCAGGCCTCTGCCTTACCACTTGGCCACTTCGCCGAAAAAGGACCGCCTAAACGGTCCGGAAATGCAATGGAGCGGACAACGGGGCTCGAACCCGCGACCCCAACCTTGGCAAGGTTGTGCTCTACCAACTGAGCCATGTCCGCTTGCGGGTTATTAATTTACGCGAGTTGTCCAAAAGACGCAAGTACTTTTTTCAAAAAACTTGTCTGCCGCATGTTCTTAGTAGCTAAACGCGCTAAAGCGATTGGCTAGGCACACGATTCCAGCGCTCCGCTAAACAGCTTCACCATCTGCACGCGCGTGCCGGCGCCGTCCGTACGACGAGCAACCTCCACGTTATCGACGAGCATACGCATAAGCTTGATGCCACGGCCGCGTTCCTCGGATGCGACCGGTTCGCTCGTTTCATCGATAGAATAGCCGGCACCTCGATCAAGCACCTCAACCACAACGCGATCGCCATAGGCCTGAACCGTCAGGACGCACCCGATACCGCCCGCATGGTCATAGGCATTACCCAGCGCCTCCCCCGACGCCAATGCGACATCGTAGCGCTCGTCACGGCGCAACGGAAGCGATTCAAGGAGTTCGGCGATGCGATGTCGGTAGTATGGAAGATTCTCGATACCCTGACGGACCTCGACGCTCTTACTCCAGCGAGGCAGCTCCCCCACCGGAATGGCGGGAATAGACTCCCGTGCCGGCCCCGCGACATGAAGGATATCGACAAGACGAGCAATCTCCAAAAAGCGAACAGCTTCACCTGATGCATTGACGAGCGAAAGCAGGCCTTCTCGCCTCATGAGCTCACGAGCGCGCGTAAGCAGGAATGCCAAGCCCGTCGAATCGATAAAGCTAACAGCCTGACAGTTGATGACAACACGACGCACGCCGCGGCCAATCAAAGCATCCAACCGCCGACGCAGCGCAGGCACCGTGGCGATGTCGATATCGCCTGGTGGCGTCAAAACCGCTATGTCATTCCACTCATTCATACGACCATGGTTCCCCAAAAAAGCCCACTCGATGCATTCGTTTCCCCAACCGTGCGGATTCAGCCCGCTCAGCGTCGTCTATGAACGACCCCGTAAAAACTCAAGGGACACCAATGCAATGTCATCGTCCAGCGCCGATTCGGTAAATCGGTCAAGCTCGCCCAAGACCTTGCCGCAAATGCCCGACACGCCCTCCCCCGAAACAGAGAGCAGAAGATCGCGCAAGCGCTGCTCGCCAAAGAACGCTCCGGTGCGGTCGCGGGCCTCAATCGTTCCATCCGTATACATGAAGAGCATGTCACCAGGAGCGAACGTAAACACGCCTGTCTCGTACACCATGCTCTCAAAAGCACCGATTACGCCCGATTGGCATCCAAGCAGCTCGACCTCTCCCCCACGGGCCTCGCCGCCACCCAGCGGCATCGACTCTGGCCTAATGACCATGGTCGGAGGATGGCCCGCCGAACAATACGTTGCGCGTCCGGCTTTAAGGTCAATCTTGGCGATAAAGGCCGTCACGAACGTCTCGACCCTCGAGAAGCCCATGAGCATGCTGTTAAGGGAGCGTGCCATGCGGGCCGGTCCAGCGCCCTCCCAGGCATATGCCGTCAGGGCCGTCTTGACGAGCGCAGACATCGATGCGGCCTCAATGCCTTTGCCAGACACATCGCCCAGAATCATGACGGCGCAGTCGTCGGGAAGACGGATGAGCGTATAGAAATCGCCGCCGACCAACGCCGAGTTCGTGGCCGACAGGTACACCGAATCGGTTGCGATACCCGGAACATCCCCCAGGGAATTTCTCATGCCGATCTGAAGGGTCTGAGCAATATGGCGCTCCTCGCGCTTTTGAGATTCGCCCTCGTAGATCAGTTCAAAGTCATGCGCTAAGTGCACCAAGTAGTCATATTCAAGGTCATCAATCGGCTCTTGGCTACCATCACGAAGCAGCAGCGCGCGCGTCGTCGGGCTCTTCGCAACAGAAGCAGGAACAATCGCGTCGTTACTGTGCTTGCCATCACCCTCAGAGCGCGGGCGCCCCGCCTCGATGCCGGAGTCGACGTAGAGACCTTGACAAGGCAGACCATGCGCCCTAAGCCAGCCCCCCATAGGCATCGATTCGTCAACGCGAGTTATACGGACGTGTTTAAGGTCCTCGGCACTCGTGCCGCCCAAAACAGATGCCTCAAAGCCATCAGGGCCAGCCCCCAGACGTGCCGCCGGCGCCGTCGTGGAAAAGAAAAGGTTCTCGGGATCGTCCGGCAAAGCAACGCGACTGCCGCCTTCAAAATCTATGACGTAGGAATCCAGACTAGCGTCATACTCAACAGGGCAAAAATGGCAGTTAAGCATATTGCAGATCTCGGACGATACCGCCTGGGTAGCCGCGGCGGAATCGTCTAGAAAGGTAAACAACTCATCACGCAAGACATTGAGTGAGCGGCCAAGCTCGGCCGTGCGACGGGAGCGAAGGCTCGATGCCATGCCGACCAGCTGGATAGACAGGTAATCGCAAATGACCTCGAGCACATTAACGTCATAGGCGAGCGGTGCCTGAGGGCGTTTCCAACCAACTTCCAGCACGCCAAGGATCTGCGTACCGTAAAAAACCGGAAGACAGATCTCGCTGCGGTACGGAGGCATATCCTGCATGCGCAACAGGTGCTTAGAACGATTGTCCAGGTCCATGAACATACCGGAGGCGGCCTTATCACCCTCAAGGTCCTGTTGAATCGACAAGCGACAGGCACGCGACTCACGAAGAACATACGTCGGAATGCCAGCGCCATACGGCAAAAACTCAGGCAGGTAGCTGTCGTACAGTTCCTTGGAAACACCGCGAAGTTTAAAACCGCCGCTCTCAGAAAAATAGATAGCGGCACCCGAAGCATCGAGCGTTCCTACAAGCTGGTTCAAAACGGTATCAAGTAGGCTGGGCAGCTCATCGGAGCCCACGGTACTCATAATGACCGAGAGCGTGCCAGAGAGGCGCTTGTTCGCCACTCTAAGCTCCGAAAGCGCACGCTTGAGCTGACGGTCGTGCGAATACTGTTCTTCGATGCTATGGAGCGCCACCAGGACACGTGGCGCGCGGCGCCCAAAGATGCGTGGAGGCGTTACGGAGCCCGCACGAACCAAGACGGGGATAAAGGAGCCGTCACTCAGCTTGAGCATCAGTTCGTTCTCGGAGCCATCAGTTTCAAATGGCAGACGATGTTCCGTCGCACGTTCAAAAGCGGACGAGTACAGGACGTCTTTAACATCTCCACCAATGACGTCGGCGCGCTCCTCGCACATCAAACCAAGTAAGCGATTATTCACATGCAGAATGGTTCCGTCGAGCTCGCAGATGATGACAGCATCGCTCGTGATCTCGACTAGTTGGGCAACGTCTGCCCACTCGTTGCGTTCAAGCGTTTCCATCGTGGACCCCACCGTCTATCGGTAACAAAAAAGCCTCCGAAGAGGCTTCTCAAATGCGATGGTGTCGGAGGCGGGACTTGAACCCGCATGACCAAAAAGCGGTCACTAGCACCTCAAGCTAGCGCGTCTGCCAATTCCGCCACTCCGACATGCTATGTTGTTGATTCACGGTTCGTTTTGTTGGACCCGCGCGTTCAACGAGGAAGATAATAACCTATGATTCGAGAACTGTGCAAGCACTTTTTTAAAAAAAGTTTACGAATTTGTAATTGCGCAGGTAGACTGACTTGTTCGGGCCGGAATGAGGTTGCTTTCCAACGCGTCCTCGGGCATGCGGCATTATTTTGATTCGCGCTTCGCGCTACAAAATAATGCCGCCCCCTGCGGAATGCGTTGGAAAGCAACCTCATTCCGGCCCTAGGAGTATGTACTCCGGGCACAGTTCTCAAATATGTTCTGGGGCTGATACAAAATTTAGTGGCTCGGGTTTG
>CAVEDI010000148.1:0-2435 GCA_963614405.1 Oscillospiraceae bacterium
GCGGCCGGAAAGCGTGCCCCGTTTTTTCGCAAAAGACTGGGATGCATTCTCTGTTCAAAGCCTCAACCGGAAAATGCGTCCCGTTCCGAGCGCGGGATCTGGGACGCAGTTTCCGCCAAGAGCCGCAAAAGGAAAGCGCGTCCCATTCTGACGCCGGATTCCGGTCCACGCTTTCCCAAACAGGCTCCAAGCGGAAAACGCATCCCGCTCTGAAGCCAAATTCCGGGATGCAGTTTCCGCAGGAGCCCTCGGTAAAAGAAAAGGACCCCTTTGCAGAGGTCCTAGTCAATTCAAGGTGGCGGGGAAGGGAATCGCGTCCGCGCGCTGCGCGGACGGACCGCTGCGGCGCTTGCGCGCCTTGCGAGCTCCGCTGGCAAACGCTCACGCGTTTACTCAGCTCCGCACCCTCACGGGGTTCGATTCCGTGTGGGGGTCACATAAAAGAAAAGGACCCCTTTGCAGAAGTCCTAGTCAATTCAAGGTGGCGGGGAAGGGAATCGAACCCCTGACACGAGGATTTTCAGTCCTCTGCTCTACCAACTGAGCTACCCAGCCATTTGAGGTGTGCCTTGTTTCAAGGCTTGATTAGTATAACCAAGGACGCGTTCCGGTCAACCGAGAATTTTAAAAAAGTTTTTGAGCACAGCCTCGGTTCTATAAATCGGCACGTCAGAGGCATAAGCCGGCAGCAAGAAGTTTTTCACTCAGAGCCGCACGGGCAAACTCACTTGGCGTCATCCCCTCGGCAGCCGCCCGTCGACGAATGGCCTCCTTCATTCCCAGAGGAATCTTGACCGACAGCGTTGCCGTCCCCTCACCTGAGAGCGGGGGCCGTCCACGCACGATCCCACCAACGGTGTGTTCGCCATCCGGAAACTCTCCGCGCTCGTACGACTCGCACCACGCGTCAATCATTTCATCCGTTACAACCTGACCATTAGCGGCCGTATACGTCTTGCCCATCATCGACCCCTCTGCCGAGCTCGCTCGATCTCTTGCCAGAATTTCTTCTGAACCGGAGACAGGGCATGAATAATGAGCCATCCACGAATTAGTTCGACCGCAACAAGTTCCACACTTCGACCATCTGGAAGCCATCCAATGGCAAGCCATCTCGGCGGCTCGTCCTCCGACTCGCGGCGAATGCACTCAGTAACCGCGAACCAGGCACCAAGCACCTGCTTTTCCGTCAAGTGTTTTTTGGCGTTCGGATGGAGCTCAACATCCATGCATCTTCTCCTCCATCTTACCCAATTTCGTATGACGAAAGTCCACTGTCGCCAATTCTTAAGCCGGCACGCGTTGGAGAGCAGGGGTCGAAACAATGATTGAAGGACGCTCTAGTACGGCCCAGGCGCCGGGGCAGGAGCACATACACCAGGGACGTACGTTTTCGTAGCGCGCGAGGATATTGCCGTCGCGATTGATGAAGGCGATGTCGATGGGATAGGCCATAAAACACGTATGGACCGAAGAGCAGCGTGGAAACGCCATGACGAGCGGCAGGCCGTTGGCGGCAACCGGACGCCGTCCCAGCATGCCGCGCAGGCGCACGACAAACGACTCCGCCACCGCAAACTCGGCCGGCGTCCAACCCAGCCTGTTGAGTGCCCGCGCGTAGGCGATGTAGGACGAGACCGCGGTCACATGACCACCCCCGGACGCCATGGATCGACCGTCACCGCACGCTCGTGCGACAACGTTGTCGGCGCCCCCAGCGGAACGCCAGCGATGCTGAGAGAAGTCGGCCACGGCTCATAGTGCATGGTGCAGGTGTAGGTCCTAAACGTACCGGATAGGGAGAGCAGGCCACCATCCGATGCCTCCGCGCCTTGCTCGCTCGACACTTCGATCTGCAAGTCATAGCCTTCCATGGCATTCAGAATTTGAGTCTGAACCGTCGCCGAGGCATCGGCAGAGCTCTCGTCACCCTCCCCGCCCGGCGCCACAGCGTGCGCCAGCACGATGTCGGGCACCACGCGGTCGAAGCGCGCGACAGCGCTGGCAAAGATCATGACGTTGTACACGACGAGTGCCAGCACCAGCAAAACGGGCGTAACCACTGCCATCTCAACCGTCGCTTGGGCGCGCTCCTCGCGCAGACGCATGCGGATACTCATTACGACCCACCGCCCAGAGCGCCAACCAGCGTGGCGACATCGACGGTGAGCGGGATGGAGCCGCCGCCGGGCAGAGGAATCTCCGCAAGTGTGAACACCGTACCGCTAATGGTGCGTTCGACTTGATATTCCAATGCCTCGCAAAGCGCCTTGGGATCGGTCACGCCCAACGGAATACCTCGCAGCTTGTCTTGCGCTTGAGAGAGACCAGCAATGTCAGACCCCGGACTCTTAATGACGTTGGCGGAATCGGTCAGCACTGGCTTTCGCAGGCGCAAGTCGCACGGCTCCAGGCCCAACGCCGCCACGGACGCC
>CAVEDI010000149.1:0-2446 GCA_963614405.1 Oscillospiraceae bacterium
GGATGACCTGGCGATCCCTGCCGACGATGCCGTATGCGTATCGGGCAAGACCGGCGAGGGCATCCATGATCTGCTGGAGTCCATCGTCTTTTTGATCTCGCCTCCCAAGGGCGATGCAAATGCCCCTCTCAAGGCACTTATTCTGGATTCGTACTTCGATGAGTATCGCGGCGTCGTCGCCACGGTGCGCGTCTTTGATGGTTCCATCAAAAAGGGCGATACCCTGCGCATGATGCAGGCCGAGGGCGACTTTTTGGTCGACGGCGTGGGCGTCAAGCGCCCTGCCGAGACGCCGGTCGATGCTCTGACTGTCGGTGAGGTTGGCTATGTGGTCACGGGTCTGAAGGACCCCGAGGCCGTTCGCGTGGGCGATACCCTCACGTGGGCGTCGAATCCCTGCCCCGAGCCGCTTCCCGGCTACCGCGAGGCCAAGCCCATGGTTTATACGGGCCTGTTCCCGATCGATAACAAGGACTACGAGAACCTGCGTGACGCGCTCGATAAGCTGCACGTCAACGACCCGTCGTTGGTGTGGGAGCCCGAGACCTCGGTGGCGCTCGGCTTTGGTTTCCGCGTGGGCTTCTTGGGCCTGCTGCATATGGAGGTCGTCAAGGAGCGCCTGGAGCGTGAGTTCAATCTTGACCTCATTGCTACGAGCCCCTCGGTGGACTATCACGTCTACAAGACTGACGGCGAGATGATTGATGTCCGCAGCCCGCAGGATCTGCCCGAGGCTACGCGCATCGAGCGCATCGAGGAGCCCTACCTCAAGGCCAAGATTATCTGCCCGCCCGAGTATACGGGTGCCGTCATGCAGCTCGCTATCGAGCACCGCGGCATTACTACCGACATGATTCATCTCACGAGCAAGTCGGTCGAGATGCGCTTTGATATGCCGCTCGCCGAGCTCATCTTGGACTTCTTTGACCAGCTCAAGAGCCGTACCAAGGGCTATGCCTCGCTCGACTACGAGTTCAACGAGTACCGTCCATCCGAGCTCGTTAAGCTCGATATCTTGCTTTCGGGCGACGAGGTGGACGCGCTATCGTTTATCGTCCATAAGGACAAGGCCTATGGCCTGGCCCGTGGTCTGTGCGACAAACTTAAGGAGATCATCCCGCGTCAGCTGTTCGAGGTTCCCATCCAAGGTGCTATCGGCAACAAGATCATCGCCCGTTCTACCGTCAAGGCGCGTCGCAAGGACGTGCTTGCTAAGTGCTACGGCGGCGATATTTCGCGTAAGCGTAAGCTGCTCGAGAAGCAGAAAGAGGGCAAGAAACGCATGAAGGCCATCGGCTCGGTCGAGGTCCCTCAGGAGGCCTTTATGGCGATCCTCAAGGTGGACGAGTAGGTCTATGGCGCTTTCCGAATATAGTCTGCGGCTGCTGGGCGCCTATGCCGAGCAGCCGTTCCTTATGGCTCCCATGGCGGGCGTAACCGACCCCGCTTATCGCATCATGTGCCGCCGCCGCGGTGCCAACCTTGCCTACAGCGAGATGGTGAGCGTGGCGGGCCTTGCCTTTGCTAGCAACAAAACGTGGCGCCTGGTGCTGCCGGCCGACGAGGAGCAGCAGATCTGCGTGCAGCTCTTTGGCTCCAAGCCCGAGCAGTTTGCGAGTGCCGTCGCCGCCGTCGAGGAGCGTGTGGGCGATCGCCTGTCGCTCATCGATATCAACATGGCCTGTCCTGCCCGAAAGGTTGTCACCAAGGGCGAGGGCTCTGCCCTTATGCGCACGCCCGATTTGGCCGAGAAGATCGTCGAGGCGGCGGTGGGTGCGGCGCATGTGCCCGTGACCGTAAAGATCCGCAAGGGTTTTTATGCCGAGGACCGTAATGCCGCGACGTTTGCCCAGATGCTCGAAGGCGCCGGTGCCGCCGCAGTCGCCGTGCATGGTCGTTGCGCCACGCAGCTCTACACGGGCCAGGCCGATTGGTCGGTCGTCGATGAGGTGGCCGACGCCGTCGAGATTCCCGTTATCGGTTCGGGCGATGTGTTCTCGGCCGAGGACGCTGCTGAGCATCTGCAAGGCTCGAGTGCCAGCGCGGTGTTTATCGCGCGCGGCATCTACGGCAATCCGTGGGTGTTCGGCGATGCCCGAGCCCTTGCACTCGATGGCACGCCGGTTCCTTCTCGCTCCTCGGTTGAGCGCCTGGATGCCCTGCGCGAGCACCTGACGCTCACGCACGAGCTGTTGCCGCTCATGTCGCGTGCCCGCACGTACGCAAGCTGGTATCTAAAGGGCATGCCCCATGCTGCCGCCTGGCGCGCTCAGGTGGTGCGTTGCTCCACATACGAGGAGTTCATGGCACTGGTCGATGATATCGAGCACGATGTGGTGGCCTGTGAGGCCGCACTTGCCGCCGGCGAGTCGGTGCCCGCTCATCCGTTGGAGGCCTAACGGTGGCCGTTACCGCGCTGTACGTGCATGTGCCGTTTTGCGCCCAA
>CAVEDI010000150.1:0-12579 GCA_963614405.1 Oscillospiraceae bacterium
GTCCTGCGCAAGACGAAGGCCACATTAAGTGGCCTTCTTTGCGTGCGGAACTCATTTTGAGCAAGCACCCGCCCTGCCGGGGCTCCCGGGTTCTGCAACGACTCGGCCGTTCGGGTCAGGTGGGGCTGATATAAATAGAGTGAATGGGCGCGCCGTTGGCGCGTCCATTTTTGTGCGGGCGACAAAGGGACTGTCCCTTTGTCACATTGCAATAAATGTGATGGAAGTGTGGCGAAATGAGCGTAAAACTTCCGTAAATGTGATAAATGTCACGTTTTACCTAGGGTAAAATGTGGGAAATATCACGTTTACGGAAGTTTCTTTGCGGGAGGTTCGGTCATGCAGCGAGATATCATTGCCAAGCTTAACGCTTGGAAAGCGTCAGAATATCGTAAGCCGCTTATCCTTAAGGGGGCGCGCCAGGTTGGAAAGACGTGGGCGCTTAAGGAGTTCGGCCGAACCTCGTACCTCAATTTTGTGTATCTGACGCTCGAGGAGCCGTCACCTGGGGTACAGAGCGAGTACGCTCAGTTTTTCGAAGGTACGCGCGATCCTCGACGGATCATCTCAAATCTTTCCCTGGCACTTGGACAGCCTATCGATCCCGGCGAAACGCTGCTTATTATTGATGAGATCCAGGATTGTCCTTCTGCAGTCGGCGCCCTTAAATACTTCT
This sequence comes from Oscillospiraceae bacterium, assembly GCA_963614405.1. Lineage (GTDB taxonomy): Bacteria > Actinomycetota > Coriobacteriia > Coriobacteriales > Coriobacteriaceae > Collinsella. Next base: position 677 of record CAVEDI010000150.1, read on the forward strand.
GTGACGAGGCCCCCGAGTATCACGTCGCATGCGCAGGGTCTTTGTTGGGCGTTCGCTTGTCCCGTGAGACCAGCGCTTTTCCGGTGGGAAAGGTCGAGTTCATGGAGATGCGCCCCATGAGCTTTTCCGAGTTTCTGAAAGCCGAGGGCGCTGCAAACTACGACGAATACCTTGGCGGCCTGGATCAGATCGAGACAGTGCCCGATTTCTTCCATGTCCGTCTCGTCGAGCATCTTCGTCGTTATTTTGCATGCGGCGGCATGCCAGAGGCTCTTGGCCGGTGGGTGGAGACGGGCGATATCGTTCAGGTCGATAAGGTGTTGTCTGATCTCTTGGATTCCTACGAGCGCGATTTTGCCAAGCATGGTGGCCGTGCGCAGTTCGCCAAGCTTTCGCAAATATGGAACTCGATTCCAGCTCAGTTGGCGCGCGAGAACAAAAAGTTCGTTTGGGGTGCGGTGCGCGAGGGGGCTCGTGCTCGAGAATACGAGGATGCTCTGGAATGGCTTGCCGATGCTGGGCTCATCACGGCGGTTCGCCTTAATGCTGCCGGTGGTGTGCCGCTCTCTGCGTACGATGACCTCAAGGCATTTAAAGTCTACTGTCTTGATGTCGGCTTGCTGCGCCGCATGGCAAGGCTGGATGCGTCCGCTTTTGCCATCTCGGATGCGCTATTTTCGGAGTTCAAAGGTTCGTTCGCCGAGAACTATGTGCTTCAGGCATTACTTTCACAGTTAGATGCTGCTCCGCGTTACTGGACAAACGAGAAGCCGAAGCACGAAGTCGATTTTTTGATTCAAGTCGGAAACGAAATCGTTCCCGTCGAGGTCAAATCGGGAGAGGTCGTTCACTCCAAGAGCCTTAAGTACTATGCCGACAAGCATGCGGAGACGACTCCATTGAGGGTCCGCTACTCACTTAAGAACCTAAAGCTCGACGACGGGGTGCTCAACATTCCGTTGTATTTGGCTGATCGATCTGTCCCTCTTATCAAAAAGGCGCTTGATTGTGCGCATCTTGACGTTTAGATCCTGGGTGAGCTGACGGGCGGTGGCTAATTAATCGCTCCGTTACGGCCAGGGAGCTTGGGCCTTAGCGATGCTTGCTTCGCCAAGCGGTGGGGGTGGTGCCGGTGTATTGTTTGAAGGCTTGGGTGAAGGCGGCCTGCTGAGGGTAGCCTAGACGCTCTGCCACCTGCGCTATCGTGAGCGCGCTATCTGCCAAAAGGTCCTGCGCCCGCTCCATGCGGCGCCTTCGTATGTAGGCGCCCAGGGACTCGCCGGTTTGGGCCTTAAAGGTGGCGCATAGTTTGGAGCGGCTTGTGTAGAGCCTTTCGGCCACCTCGTTGATACCCACACGTCTGCCTTTGTCGAGCGCGCGCTCAATCATTGCCGTTGCTTCTTCGGCAATGGTTATGCTGACGCGTGTGTCTGCCGCCTGCCGCGCCTGCCTGTGGGCCGCGCGCGAACAGGCGAGCTCCGCGACCATGGTTTCCACGATGCCCTGCATATAGACGTGTCCGCCTACGGTGCGGGCGCGGTCCTCGTTAATCCGGCGCAGCGTATGGCAGATGGCAGACGTCGCTTCCTCGTGCCATGACTCGGCAAACGCCTCAAAGATGCCCGCGAACTCGGTGGGATAGCGGTGTTCCAGTTCGTCAAAATATCCAGGCAAAAAGAGCACAGAGCGCGAGTGATAAAGCTCCCCCGCAAACAGCGGGCTTAATTCCTCGCCACAGCTATCTTGGATAAAGCTGCAAACGGCATTGTTTGGCCACGGTCCATGCAATGGTTTGAGGTTCGCGGGCGTTATGCCAGCCTCGGGCATGCATGTAAGTGTGGGCGCGCTGACTTCGCTCACGCAGGCGTATGGCTCGGGTGTGTGTTCGGCCAGGTACATATCGTGCGTCGGGGTGATGAAATGCTCCATGACGATGCAGGCAGGAGAGAGAGGCATGATCCATGCGCGGCCGTGCGCCCGGTCGTTTGCCACCTCGCCGGTAAAGACGGCGCCCTTGCCGGTAAGCTCCAGGCCAAACTGCTCAAATTGCGGTGCGTAGAGCTCGGTTATGTCGGTCGCTGCCCGCCGTATTTGCAAAAGCGTTCCTTTCCTTTGCAGAAACGTCCACGCCTGGCTTGATTGTGAGCCATGGCTAACACAGCAATGATAAGTTCATTACGGTTAACTCTCAAGCCGTTAGAAAGGAATCTCATGGCAAAGGAATCAAAAAGGGAAGGTGGAGGCATCGGCGAGCTGCTCGCGTATGCCGGCGACCGCAAATTCCTAACGTATTTGGGCATGGCGCTCTCGGCGCTCTCGCAGCTGCTGAGCTTTGGCCCGTACGTGTGCATTTGGCTTGTCGCGCGCGATCTGATCGCCGTGGCACCTAACTGGAGCGAAGCCTGCGACATCGCGACGTATGGCTGGTGGGCCGTGGGGTTTGCGCTGGCAAGCATCGTAGCTTATTTCGTGGGGCTCATGTGCACGCACCTGTCTGCGTTTCGCTGCGCGTCCAATATCCGCAAGACTACGAGCGAGCACCTGCTTAAGCTGCCGCTTGGCTACTTTGACACGCACGCCACCGGTGAGCTGCGCCGTATTGTAGACGGATGCGCCGCCTCCACCGAGACTTTGCTCGCACACATGCTGCCCGATATCGCAGGCGCCGCCGCCATGGTCGTGGGCTTGCTCGTGCTGCTTTTCGCGCTCGATTGGCGTTTGGGGGCGGCATGCCTTATCTCGGTCGTCGTTTCGTTTGGCGCCATGGCCGCCATGATGGGCGGCAAGGGCGGCGAGTTTATGAAGGCCTACATGAGAGCGCTGGTCAAGATGAACAAGACCGGCACCGAATACGTACGCGGCATCCCCGTGGTCAAGGTGTTTCAGCAGACGGTCTACTCCTTTAAGGCCTTCCACGATGCGATCGCCGAATACGCCGACATGGCACAAAACTATGCGGGCACGTTCTGCCGAGGTCCGCAGGTACTTAATCTTACCGCGCTCAATGGTCTTGTGGCATTCCTGTTGCCCGTGGCGTTGCTGCTGGCGCCGGGCGAGACGGACTTCGCGCATTTTATGACCAACTTCACGTTTTACGCGATATTTTCGGCCGTGGTACCGACGGCCATGACCAAGCTCATGTTTGTGGGCGAGGCCTCTCAGATGAGTGCCGATTCGCTGGCTCGTATTCGAAGCGTCATGGATTCCAAGCAGCTCTCCGTACCCGCCCAACCCAAGCACCCTGCCGGCGGTGACGTGCGATTTGAGGACGTGAGCTTTACGTACGAGGGTGCCGAAGCACCTGCCGTTAGCCATGTGAGTTTCAGCGTTCCCGCTGGTAGCACCCTCGCCCTGGTGGGTCCCTCGGGTGGCGGTAAGTCAACCTGCGCAAGCCTGATCCCGCGTTTTTGGGATGTCTCCTCGGGTCGAGTGCTCGTAGGCGGTGTGGACGTTCGCGATATGGATCCGCACGAGCTTATGGACCAGGTTGCCTTTGTGTTCCAGACCAACCAGCTGTTCCGGCAAACACTTGCCGATAACGTGCGCGCCTCCAAGCCTACGGCCACTGACGACGAAGTGCGTGCGGCCCTCTCCGCAGCTCAGTGCGACGATATTGTGGCCAAGCTCCCACAGGGTATCAATACCATGCTCGGTGCCGGCGGAGCTTATCTTTCGGGCGGCGAGGTCCAGCGCGTGGCACTCGCCCGCGCGATCCTTAAAGACGCGCCTATCGTGGTGCTCGATGAGGCCACGGCGTTTGCCGACCCCGAGAACGAGGCGCTCATCCAGCGCGCTTTTAGCAAGCTGGCGGCGGGTCGCACGGTCATTATGATTGCGCACCGACTCTCGACTGTAGTGGGCGCAGACCAAATCGTGGTGCTCAACCAGGGCAGCGTGCAGGAGTCGGGTACCCATGCCGAGTTACTGTCCCAAGAGGGTCTGTATGCCAAGATGTGGGCCGAATACGAACAGGCCGCGAGCTGGAAAATCACTGCAGCGACCGCGGATGCCGCCGTCACGAAGGGAGGCGAGGCCTAAATGTTCGCCTCATTCCAAAAGAAGTATTTCCTATCCGATAAAGGCGTCGCCGGCGTAAAACGCGGCATTTTCTGGACCACGCTCACCAATCTCATTACCATGGCCGGCATGGGCTTTTTATTCCTGGTTATGGCCGGCTTTGTCGAGCATCTCGCCAGCGGGGCTGACCTGCCGGATGCCCTGCCGATCGTGGGCGGCCTCCTGGTTTTTTTTCGTGTTGCTCTTTGCCTCTAACTGGCAGCAGTATTACTACACCTACTGCATCTTTTACGAGGAGTGCGGCAAGCAGCGCATGGAGATCGCCGAGCGCTTGCGCAAACTGCCGCTGTCGTTTTTTGGTCGTCGTGATCTGGCCGATTTAACCGAGACCATCATGGGTGACGTCCAGGACATGGAGCATGCCTACAGCCACGTGCTGGGAGAGCTTTGGGGTGCCATCATCGCAAGCGCCATTGTGTTCGTGGCGTCGCTGTTCTTTTGCTGGCAGCTGGCGATCGCGGCGTTTTGGAGCGTTCCCGTGGCCTTTGCCGTGCTGTATCTAACACGTGGCCCCATGACTCCGGTGTTCGATCGCGTGCGCGCCGAGAAGGTCAAGGTTACCGAGGCAATTCAAGAGACGCTCGACTGCGCTCGCGAGATCCGTGCCACCAACCAGGAGGCCCATTATCTTGAGGGACTCAACGCCGTGATTGATGCTGAGGAGCGCGAGACCACCAAGGGCGAGCTCGCTAACGGGCTTTTGGTCAACTCCGCCTTTGTCATCCTGCGTCTGGGCATTGCCACCACGCTGGTTACGGGCGCCGCGGTGGTCGCCTCCGGGCAGGTCGACTTTTTGGTGATGTTTGCCTTCTTGCTTATGGTGAGCCGTATCTATGCGCCCTTTGACCAGGCGTTAATGTTAATGTCCGAGCTGTTTGCCGCCGAGTCGTCTGCCAAGCGCATGCGTTCCATCATGGAAGAGCTTGTGGCGCGGGGCAGCGAGAAATTTGAGCCCGCGGGCCACGATGTGGTGTTCGATCACGTGGCATTTGGCTATGGTGCGGGCGAGGACGGACGCGCCGGCGAGAAAGTTCTTACCGATGTGAGCTTTACCGCCAAGGAAGGCGAGGTCACGGCACTGGTCGGTCCTTCGGGTTCCGGTAAGTCTACGGTGAGCCGCCTAGCCGCGCGCTTTTGGGATGCCACTGCGGGCAAGGTTACCGTGGGCGGTGTGGATGTTGCGGGCGTCGATCCCGAGGTGCTCCTGCGCGACTACGCCATTGTGTTCCAAGACGTGCTGCTCTTTGACGACACGGTGATGGGGAACATCCGCCTCGGGCGTCGTGACGCCACCGATGAGGAAGTGCTTGCGGCCGCGCGTGCCGCCAACTGCGACGAGTTCGTGAACCGCATGCCGCAGGGCTACGACACCATGATCGGCGAGAACGGCTCCAAGCTGTCCGGCGGCGAGCGCCAGCGCATCTCTATCGCCCGCGCGCTGCTCAAAGACGCGCCCATCGTGCTGTTGGACGAGGCGACGGCGAGCTTGGATGTGGAGAACGAGACCGTGGTACAGCAGGCGCTTTCCCGCCTGCTCGCGGGCAAGACGGTTATCGTTATTGCCCACCGTATGCGTACGGTGGAAAATGCCGACAAAATCGTTGTGCTCAAGGATGGAGTGGTTGCCGAACAGGGCACCCCGGCACAGCTCAAGGCGGCAGGCGGAGAATTCGCCCGCATGGTTGCGCTGCAAAAGGAGGCGGCTGCCTGGCAGCTGTAGGAATGTGACAAAGGGACAGTCCCATAATGTGACAAAGGGGCAGTCCCTTCGTCATATTGAGCTCACCCCCATAGTTTCCAAAAAGTTAACCTTTGTTGACCTCAATAGTTAGATAAACTAAACTATTTTCTAAAAGTGTGCTCGAGCAAACTTGTTTACTCGGGTGCTGAGGCACCGTGCCGCGTCCAATGCGGCAAAAGGGAGAAGCAACATGAAGAAGTCGACGTTCAATACCCTGCTTGTCGGTGGCGGTTTTCTGCTTGGCACGGCCGGCATCAAGCTGCTCACCAGCGCTCCGGTAAAGAATGCCTGCGTGCAGGGTATCGCGTGCGGCATGCGCATCAAGAACGGCTACCAGGACATGGTCGAGCAGGCCAAGGCCGAGGTCGATGACATGGTTGCCGAGGCGGCCTACATCACCCAGAGCGAGGCCGCTGCTGACGAGGCAGCCGAGTAACGCTCCCAGGCACAAACTATGAGATTCTCGATTATTGGCGAGATCCCCGGCAGGACCCGTCTTCAATTGGCGGGTCCTGTGCCAGAGAGCGATCTCGATGCACTTCTTAAGCTTGGCGGCGATATCGACGGCGTGCACAAGGTGCGCGTGTATGGCCGCATTGGCCAGATGGCGCTGGAGTACGACGAGCCGCGCCGCGCGAGCGTGCTCGACGCCTTGGGTGCGCTCGATGCCCAGGCCATTGCCGACGCAAAGACGGGTTACGTGATGCAGCTTGAGCCACGCAAGCACAGGCTCGTCATGGATCTTGCCACACTTATCGGCGCCCACTACGCGCGCCGCTGGTTCTTGCCAACGCCTTTGCGTGCGGTGTTCGTCGTGGCCGGTTACATGGCATTTTTGCGCGCTGCCCTTCATGAGCTGGCGCAGCCGCGCCTGACCGTTCCCGTGCTCGACGCTTCGGCCATTGGCATTTCGTTCGTCAAACGTGATGTCGACACCGCGGGCCAGACGATGTTCCTGCTCAACGTGGGCGAGCTGCTCGAGGACTACACCCGTGCCATGAGCGAAAACGAGCTCATCAACTCGCTGCTCGACGTACCCGACAAAGCGCAAAAGGTTGTCGGCGACACCGAGGTGAGCGTTGCCGCCACCGAGCTTGAGCCTGGTGACTTGGTGGCCGTGCGCACCGGCATGTCCATCTGCATTGACGGCGTGGTCGAACAGGGGAGCGCCATGGTCAACCAGGCGACCCTGACCGGCGAGCCGTTGGCCGTCGAGCGCAGCGTGGGCGACGACGTGTTCGCCGGCACCGTCGTGGAAGATGGCAGCATCTTGGTGCGTGTGCGCGCCAATACGGCGCAAACCAAGCTGCGCTCGATCGTCTCACTCGTGCAGACGGCCGATTCGCTCAAGTCCGAGGGCCAGTCGCATATGGAGGACCTTGCCAACAAGATCGTCCCGTGGAACTTCCTGCTCGCGGGCCTGGTTGCGCTTACCACCCGCAGCCTCATCAAGACTTCGGCGGCACTGATGGTCGACTACTCGTGCGCACTCAAGCTCACGGGTTCCGTTGCCGTCATGACCGCCATGAGCGATGCTGCCAAGATGGGCGTCATGGTCAAGGGCGCCAAGTACTTTGAGTCGTTTGCCAAGGCCGATACCATTGTCTTTGACAAGACCGGTACGCTGACCGAGGCCCAGCCGCGCCTAGCTTGCGTGCTCACCACCGATGGCTGGAGCGAGGACGAGATTCTGCGCCTTTCTGCTTGCTTGGAGGAACATTTCCCGCATCCGGTGGCGCGTGCTGTGGTCAACGCCGCCCGCGAGCGCGGGCTCGAGCACCGCGAGCGCCATGCTGCCGTCGAGTACATCGTGGCGCACGGCATCGCTTCGTCCATCGAGGGGCGTCGCGCCATCATCGGTTCCGCGCACTTTGTATTCGAGGATGAGGGCGCGCAGCTCGAGTCCGACATCAAGGAGCGCATTGAGTCCCAGATGCAGGGCCTGTCGCCGCTGTATCTGGCGGTCGACGGCACCGTTGTGGGCGTGCTCGGTATCGAGGACCCGCTTAAGCCCGGGGTCCGTGAGGCAATCGCCGACCTGCATGCGTTGGGCGTTAAGCACGTGGTCATGCTCACGGGCGACTCGGAGCGCACGGCCGAGCGCATTGCTCGCGAGGCAGGTGTCGACGAGTTTAAGGCCGAGCTGTTGCCCGAGGACAAGTACGCCTATGTGGAGCGCATTAAGGGCGAGGGGCGCCACGTTGCCATGGTGGGCGACGGCGTCAACGATTCGCCGGCGCTCGGTTTGGCCGACGTGGGCCTGGCGATGGGTGGCGGAAGCGACATTGCCAAGGAGGTCGCCGATATCATCCTGACCGATACGGATCTGGCTGCAATCGTGCGTCTACGCCGCATGAGCCAGGGGCTTATCGACCGTCTAACGAGTTCGTATTCCAAGGTGATGCTCACCAACTCGGCGCTGTTGGCATTGGGTATTACCGGCATGATCACTCCGCAGACGTCGTCACTGCTGCACAACGGCTCAACGATCGCCTACAGCTTGGGCAACGCGAAGGCTTACCTGCATTAGCAGACGCGTTCGCCCACGTTATCTGGCCTGCGCCCGGACGGCATCGGTGTCGTCCGGGCGCAGGCCTTTTTAGGCAAGTGCAGCTTTGATGGCGTGACTTTCTGCGAGCTGCTCGGCTGCCTTTTCGTCGGAGCTGTCGAGTGCTGCCAGGCTGCGGTAGACCCACTCGTTGACCTGGGTGTTTTTGACGCCTGCGGTCTGCATAAGGGCGCCTACCTCGCGGATTGCTGCGAGCAGATCAGCTTTGGGACCCGCGAGCTCGACCTCGATGCCGTGGTAGGCGGCCACGCCGCGGTTCTCGCTCACGTGGTCGATAAAGCCCTCGACGGTCTCAAGCTGCTGGGCGAGAGCAGCATCATCGTCAGCATCCAGCGCGACGAGGGCATTCGACACTGTGAGGGCGGGATGTCCGCAGGGGACAAAGCCTTCGATGACATCCATAGCTTCGGTAATGGTTGAGCCCAGGCCTGCGAGGGCGTTGATGAGTTGCTGCTTGGTATCCATAACGGTCCTTTCGACGGGTCATTTTGCTTGGCGAAAATATACGTGACGCGTTCGGTGGCAAAAGTGCGAAGTGTGGTGCACATTGGGGTCTTCACAGCTCGTGCATAGAACAGCTGTCCGCTTTCAGAACGTGGTAAGATAGCTATCCACGAGCGGGGTTCACCCCGCGTGTTCCTTGAAAAGTCGACGGGTGTTGGGCGCTCGTGCCCAATGCCATCCAGACTTTCCCGACATTCGGGGGCGACTGGTTTCGACACGATAGCTCTGAGAGAGGAAGCAAGCCGAGGTCTCCTCGCCTCGTTAAACAGGGGTACCGTCAAATTGAATTGACAACAACTCTTCTTTTGAGCCTATGGCTCTCGCTGCTTAATTTATAGCGGCGCGTCAACCCGGTGATTTCCCCGACACCGGCGCGACGTCATTTTAGGGGAATGCTCCTGCGCACGTAATCGGTATGACGCAGGCTAAGACCGAACCGGTTAGGACGCCGCGAGCGTGTCGCTGCGCGCAAAGCGTCCGAGACTAAACCAGCGACTGAGCTTGGAGATGCCAATCAGGGGGCTTTCGTGGACCGGAGTTCGATTCTCCGCGCCTCCACCATAAGTAACAGGCAGGTAGATATTCGTATCTACCTGCCTTTTTATTTCTAGTCCGTACCGCGGAGAATCGAACTCTATGCAGGGCGCGAGCGTTAAGCAAACGCGAAGCGTTTGTAGCGAGCGGGCGAGGGCGCCGGCAGGCGGCCGCAGCCGGTGCGTATTTGCGAAGCAAATACGCGGATTCTCCGCGCAATGCCTCAGCCCAATATGGATGCGATGTTTATCGAATTTCAGCTGGCCATGCCCCGCACCAACGCAAGCCCCAAACCGCGGAGAATCGAACTCTATGCAGGGCGCGAGCGTTAAGAAAACGCCTCAGTGACGCAGAGTGGGACGCGCTTTCCCGATGGCAGCCCAGGCGGAAAGCACGTCCCGGAATCCGCGCTCAGACTGGGACATAGTTTCCGGATGATGCCTCAAGCGGAAACTGCGACCCGGAATCGAGCCGTAGAGTGGGATATGCTTTCCCAATGGCAGCTCAAGCGGAAAGTACATCCCGGAATCTCGCCTCAAACTGGGACACACTTTCCGCTTCACCTGCCGCTTCGAAAAACCCATGCGCCCTCCATCTCAAAACTGGGTAGAAGAAAGCCAAAACGCAATCGCAGGAGGTCAATATGACTGCAGAAGATAAGGCAAAGAACGCCGGCAAGGTCGCGCTCGTTTTGGAGGGTGGTAGTTTTCGCGGGCAGTTTACCGCGGGCGTGCTCGACGTTCTCATGGAGGCTGGCGTTGAGATTCCGGCTGTCTACGGTGTATCGGCCGGCGCCCTCAACGGCGTGAACTATAAGTCGCACCAGATCGGCCGCGCCAACCGCATCAACCTGGCTTTCTGCAACGATAGCCGCTTCATGGGCGCCGCATCGTTTGCGTCCACGGGCTCCATCGTCGGCTACGACTTTATCTTCAACGATGTCCAGGACCGCCTGGATCCCTTTGACAACGAGACGTTCGACGCGAGCCCCATCGAGATGTACGCCGTTGCGACGGACATGCTCTTTGGAACCGCCACGTATCTCCCGGTCAAAAGCGCCGTGCTCGACCTCGACGCTGTGCGTGCCTCGACCTCGCTGCCGCTGGTGACGCCGCCGGTCGAGATTGACGGGCACAAATACGTCGACGGTGGCGTAGCCGATTCGATCCCCATCGAGCACGTGCTGGAGGAGGCGGGCTTCGACCGTGCAGTCGTCATCGTCACGCAGGACCGCTCGTACGAGAAAAAGCCTTACGAGTTTATGCCTGCCGCGCGCGCTCGCTATGCCGACTACCCCTATCTGCTCGAGGGAATCGAGACGCGCCACGACCGCTACAACATCCAGCGCATGCACCTGTGGAAGTATGAGCGCGAGGGCCGCGCGTTGGTCGTCGCTCCGCAAAAGCCGGTCGAGGTCGGCCACGTTGAGCACGATTCGGCAAAGCTTTTGGACCTGTATATTCAGGGCCGCCAGGAGGCGAAGCGCCTGCTCGCGGAAATCCAAGAGTTCGTTGAGCGCTAACGACGGCGAACCCTCAAAAAATGACAACAGCTAAAGAGCTGGAAAATCACGGCTCGTGGATGACATGTGCAGAAACTCTGGTCGGAGCCAAAATACCTGTTGACTCGTACGGCGAGCGGGGTAATATGGACGGGTTACTTGCAGAGCCCCGTGAATCTCTGTAACAACACGTACTGTACATGGAGGAGTCTAAGTGATTTCGAAATCGACTCACTACGCCAAGCAGGGCGAGGTCCAGCGCAACTGGGTTCTCGTCGACGCCGATGGTGCTGTCCTGGGCCGTCTTGCCACCCAGATCGCAATGATCCTGCGCGGTAAGAACAAGCCCCAGTTCACGCCCAACAGCGACTGCGGCGACTTCGTTGTCGTCATCAACGCCGATAAGGTCCAGCTTACCGGTAACAAGGCCGACACGAAGACCTATTATCGCCACAGCGGCTACAACGGCGGCCTCAAGGCTGAGAGCTTCCGCCAGGCTATGGAGAAGCACCCGGAGAAGGTCATCGAGCGCGCCGTTCGCGGTATGCTGCCCAAGACCACCCTCGGCCGTGCCCAGATGACCAAGCTTAAGGTCTACGCTGGTGCCGAGCATCCGCATGCTGCCCAGAACCCCACGAAGATTGAGCTGGAGGCTTAAAGATGGCTGAGAACACCGTTGTCTACCAGGGTACCGGCCGTCGTAAGAACGCCGTCGCCCGCGTCCGTCTCGTCCCCGGCACCGGCAAGGTGACCATCAACAAGCGTGACGCCGAGCAGTATTTCGGCCGTCATCAGCTCGTTGAGAACGCCCTTGCTCCCTTCAAGGTGACCGACACCGCCGGTCAGTTCGACGTTATCGCTCTGTGCGATGGCGGCGGCATCTCCGGTCAGTCCGGCGCTCTGCGCCTGGGCATCGCTCGCGCTCTTCTGAACGCCGGCGACTACCGTGTAGCATGTCGGTCAGCGGCAGCTGAGAG
>CAVEDI010000151.1:0-3612 GCA_963614405.1 Oscillospiraceae bacterium
GGTGAACTCACACACCGCAGCGGTGACATCCTTCGGGATGCCTCAAGGCCCTTCTCATCTCGGAAATAATGGACACTGTTGTCGACACCGCCGTAGGTGGAAAGGAACACGCGCACGTCGCGCAGGACGAGATTCTCAAAGAGCATCCCCAGCGTTTGCATATCGCCAAGCAGCCGCTCAGGGGTAGCCCCCAGCAACGCCGCCGCAAGTGACGGGTCACAGAAGTAGCGCTTGGGGCGCACGCGAACGCGGGCCTTCGAGCGCATGGGCGGCTCCCATCCGCACAGGTCCTCGGTCAGCTTGAGCCTGTTGAAGAGGTCCAAGTACGCAGCGATGGTCCTCTCGTCGGGGCCCGCCTCACCGTACGAGGCGTCCTTTACGAGCGTCTTGTACGTGACAGCCTGGCTCTCGTTCATGGCAAGAGCTCGCAAAAGGCCGTGTGCAAGCTCGGGCGACATGCCCTCGTCCAGCACGTTGACGTCGAGCACCGAGTGCACGTACTGGCTTGCCGTCTCTCGCGCAAGATCTTCCGAAAGCCCAAGATTTGCAGGCCAACCGCCCCTGCAGCACCAGCGGGCGACGTCATCCACCGTGCTCTCGCGACGCTGAGGGGCAAAATCCTCGCCCTTAAAGAGGCTTGCCAGTGACACGAGCGGCTCGCCGTCGCCCGACTCACACAGGGCCATGGGGCGCATTGACAGACGGGCGATCCTACCCGTGCCGGAATGACGAACATGGCTGCGCTCCTCGCTTTTGAGCGCGGTCGAGCCCGTGAGCAAAAGTGTCCCCCGTTCGTTGCCGCTCGCGTCCACGAAACGCCGGGCGGCATCCCAAACCTCGGGCACCTCCTGCCATTCATCGACCAGGTGTGGCGCATCGCCGATGAGCGCCAGGCTTGGGTCGACCTCTGCCGCCGCACGCTGCGCAGGCTCATCGAGCCTGGAGACGCTCGCCGAGCGAGAGAGCGCCGTCCAGGTCTTGCCGCACCATTTGGGGCCGTTGATCTCCACACAGCCAAACGCCCGCATAAGGGTGTCGAGGCGCTCCTCTATGAGCCGGGGCCTATATCCCTTTTGGGTCAATCTCTTTGGTGCATCCATAGACGGCCGTCCCTCTCTATCACGCGATATGCGAAATTACGCCATTCTCAATGCTGATTTTACGCTACTTTCAATGTAGTTTTTACGCCATGACAGATGTAGTTTTTACGCCATTTTCATTGAAGGTTTTACGCTTGGCATCCTTAGCGCGACCCATTCCGAGCATCACATCAGAGCGTGCTTGGTTATCTCCGCTCGCACATCTCGGCAAACGAAATCAGCTTGGCATCTCCCCTGCTCGCCGCAGCTTCCTGACATCCTTGCGTAAAGCCTCGCTTCGAGAAGATCGCATAGCTTTTGTGCTGCCGCCTAAAGAGCTCGCTTCGATGCACGAGCTTTTGCAGCACGTCTTCGCCCACCGGTTCATTGCGCCATTTGCATTCCGCAAACAGCGCAGTGCCCTCGCCATCGTCAACAATCAAGTCGATTTCTTCCTGCGTATGCGTGCGATTATCCGTCCCCCACCAGCGCCCAACGCTTGCCGGAACCACATCAAGCTGGCCCGCCCGCGCGAGTTCGTACACGTATTGTCTGCATATAAGCTCAAAGACCGTACCCATGTAATCCGATACGTGCGGCTCAATGCGCTCATACGCCATCTCGGCCATATCGTTTTGAATCAGCCCGATGTTCTGCGGAACAAACTTGTACCAGAACCTAAACATCTGATCGCTCAGCAGATACACGGCTCGCTTATTGCTCGTCTCGTTTAGGGGCAGCTCGCGCTCGACAATCCCAAGCGACGCCAGCTTATCCACATAGCTCTTTACGTTGCTCGCAGGGATTCCCGTAGAGCTCGCAATCTCCGAGATCTTCGAGCGCCCCTGGGCAATTGCTTGCACGATCGCATCATATTGCTCGGGATTGCGGCACTCCTGCAATAGCAGGTTACTCGGCTCCTCAAAGAGATAGCCCGTAGGAGTAAGAAAAAGACGTTTGATGTTGTCCTTGAGCGGTGCGGCAGGATCGACTTTCTCGATATATGCAGGAATGCCACCCGTCATGCCATAGCAAACTGCAGCGTCTTCGCGACCCATGCTCTGCCACAGGCCGAGGGTCGTCATAAAATCGAGCGGCATGATCTTAAACTGGGCCGTACGCCTACCGTATAGCGGACTCTCGTAGCCCAACACCTGCTCTTCCATAAACGAAAGCGACGACCCGCACAGGATAAGCATAAGCTTGGTCTCTTTGTACAAGTGATCGATCTTGTCTTGCAGCAACGAGCTGATCTCGGGATTCGATTGGGCGAGATAAGGATACTCGTCGATCACGACAATCAAACGTTCCGTACGAGCCATGGTAGCCAATGCATCGAACGCCTCGTCAAAACTACGAAACGACACGCCAGCAACACCAACGGAGCCCGCAAGTATCGCCTGGCTAAAGCCATGCAGGTTTGCCTCTGCATTGGTGCGACGAGCTTGAAAGTAAATAGCCTTCTTGCCTTGGATAAACTCTGTGATAAGGCGCGTTTTACCCACACGACGGCGGCCGTAAATCACAGGCATCTCAAAGGAGTCCGTGCCATACAGTCGATTGAGCTCGGACATTTCCGCTGTTCTTCCGACAAACATAGACCATCCTTCCTTTACGTTATAGCTAGCTATATTATACCTTCCTATAATATAGCTAGCTATAACGTAATTCGACAAGCGGCGCACACGAAAGGGGCGGTACACCACCGCACGTGGACCGTTCCGGAAAATGCATCCCGTTCTGGAGCCAAAAACTGGGCCGTAGTTTCCGCCAAGCATCCCATCCGGAAAGCGTGTCCCGTTCTGAGCCTGAATTCTGGGATGCACTTTCCGCTGAAGCTTCTACCGGAAAATGCATCCCATTCCGAGCGCTCATTCCGGGACACAGCTTCCGCAGATACAATGCAACGATCCGCCGCCCTTATCACATGCCTTCAAATATGCGGTCCAGAAACACAAAACAGCAGATAGATTGCTCTTTTTTGGAAAAGTACACGTCCCGAAACTTACCAAGGTTTCATATCTAGCTACCGTTCACGGTCGCCGATTACCGCCCACCGATTCAAACAAGAAATATGTCGCCAAAAGCAGGTCATCTACCTGCATGGTTAGATTTTGGTCAGCTTTTGGTCAGCTGAGCGGCAAGTTCCAGCTGATACGTTTTTGCTACCCAAAAGGAGGCGGTAGCTCATGACCCATTGCAATGACCAGCTCATCGACCAACTGCTCACTCAAGCCGAACAAGAGGGGCGCTGTCTGATTCCCCCGAGTACGGCGATCCGAAAAGCGCTCCTTCGGCGCATCGGCAGCGCGGTCGTCTCCCCCATGCCGGGTTTGTTCGCGCGCAAAATGCGCTGGGATGAGCTCAACCGGGCGCAGCGTCATTGCGAGATTATTCGCGCCCTTGCGATCATCCACCCCGATTGGACGTTCTGCTCGTTTTCGGCAGCTTGCCTGCTGGGGCTCGAGGTCTCGTGGCGGCACCTGAATGTCGTGCATGTCTGCAGCTCGACAAAGCCGTCGGCTCGTCCGGG
>CAVEDI010000152.1:0-2700 GCA_963614405.1 Oscillospiraceae bacterium
TGAGAGCAAAGAAATACATGGGGAGATGGCCCGCCTTTTTGCTCTGCGACCGAAACGACCGCCACAAAGGGGACAGGCGCCTTCGTGGTGGTTTGGGGTGGGGCTCGCTGCTATCATGGATAACGTTGAATTTCTACGAAGGAGCAGGGCATATGGCGATTCTTTTGGGATGCGATTCCGTCAGCCTAGAGTTTCCCACCAAGCATATTTTCGATAGCGTGACGCTCGGCGTGGGCGAGGGCGACCGCATTGGTATTGTCGGCAAAAACGGCGACGGCAAGTCGACGCTGCTGAGCGTGCTCGCCGGTACGCTGGAGCCCGATGACGGGCGCGTGACGCACCGTCGCGGCACCACGATCGGTCTGCTCGGCCAAAAGGACAACCTGGTCGATACCGACACCGTGCATCATGCCGTCGTGGGCGACACGCCCGAGTACGAGTGGGCGTCGAGCCCCCGCACACGCCAGATTCTGGCCGGCCTTATTAGCGATGTGCCCTGGGAGGGCACGGTGGGCGAGCTTTCGGGCGGCCAGCGCCGTCGCGTGGACCTCGCGCGCCTGCTGATCGGCGACTACGACGTGCTCATGCTCGACGAGCCCACCAACCACCTGGACATGCGCACCATCAACTGGCTCGCGCGTCACTTAAAGGCCCGCTGGCAGCGTGGCCAGGGCGCCATGCTCGTGGTCACGCATGACCGTTGGTTCTTGGACGAGGTCTGCACCAGCATGTGGGAGGTCCACGACGGCCAGGTCGACCCCTTCGAGGGCGGTTACTCGGCCTACATCCTGCAGCGCGTGGAACGCGACCGCATGGCCGCGGTTACCGAGGAGCGCCGTCGCAACATGGCACGTAAGGAGCTCGCGTGGCTGAGCCGCGGTGCCCAGGCTCGTTCCACCAAGCCCAAGTTTCGCGTGGATGCCGCCCGCGAGCTGATCGCCGACGTGCCGCCCGTGCGTGACGAGCTGGAGCTCAAACGCCTCGCCGTGAGCCGCTTGGGCAAGCAGGTTATCGATGTGGTCGACGTGGATGCCGGCTATGCGGATACCGATGGCGCGCCCAAGCAGGTGCTCTCCGATGTGACCTGGCTCATCGGTGCGGGCGACCGCTATGGCCTTTTGGGCGAGAACGGCGCTGGCAAGTCGACGCTGCTCGATGTGATCCAGGGCAAGATTGAGCCCACGCGCGGCCGCGTGAAGATTGGCCAGACAGTGCGCTTTGGCGTGCTGTCGCAGCAGCTCGAGGAGCTCGAACCCTACATGGGCGACACGATCCGCGAGGTGCTCGGCAACTATAAGAAGTACTACGTCATCGACGGCAAGGAGACCTCGCCCGAGAAGCTCTGCGAGCGTCTGGGCTTTACGACGCAGCAGCTCTGGAGCCGCATCGGCGATCTTTCGGGCGGCCAGCGCCGTCGCCTGTCGCTGTTGCTGACGATTCTGGACGAGCCCAACGTGCTCATCCTGGACGAGCCCGGTAACGACCTGGATACCGACATGCTCGCGATTGTCGAGGACTTGCTCGACGGCTGGCCCGGCACGCTGATCCTGGTGACGCACGACCGCTTCTTGATGGAGCGCGTGACCGACCAGCAGTGGGCGCTGCTCGACGGCCACCTGACGCATATGCCCGGCGGCGTCGACCAGTACCTGCGCCTGTGCAACGCCACCGCCGAGGGCGAGCCCGTGGGTGCGCCGAGCGCCAAGACCGGCACGTTTGACACCGGTGCCGCGGCGGCTGCGGCCGAAAAGCCCAAGTCGAGTGGCCAGCCCAATGGCCTTTCCAACGCCGAGCGCCAGAAGCTCCGCCGCGAGGTGAGCTCGCTCGAGCGCAAGATGGAGACGCAGCGCGTCCGCGTGGAGGAGGCCGAGGCCGCGATGGCCCAGGTCGACCCCACCAACTACACGGCGCTGGGCGAGCAGCAGGCAAAGATCGACGAGGCTCACGCCGCCATGGACGAGCTGGAGATGGCGTGGCTCGAGGCGAGCGAGAAGCTCGAGGGTGAGGAGTAGGCGAGGATGATCAAGGCCGCGTTTTTCGATATCGACGGCACGTTGCTGAGCTTTAAGAACCATCGGATTCCGTCGTCGGCGCAGCAGGTGCTCGACAGTTTTCATGAGCAGGGGATTGCGTGCGTGATTGCCACGGGCCGCCCGACCTACCAGATGCCGGATTGGCTGTTCGACTTGGGTTGGGATGCGTACATTACGCTTTCGGGCCAGCACTGCTTTGATGCCGAGGGCGTCTATCGCAGCTGCCCGATCGATCCGGACGACGTTGCGGTGATTGTGGACCAGGTGGCGCAGGGGCGCTACGACTCGCTGTGCATGCAGGGCGAGAACTCGTTTGTGAACCGCCTGTCCGAGCGCGTGGTGACGGCCGGCAACAACGCGGGGATCGTCTACCACGAGGAGCCGTTTGAGCACGCCTTTGACGCACCGGTCTACCAGTTTTGCGCCTTTGTGGATCCAGCCGACGAGCATATCGTGACTGATGCGGTGTCGCATTCACTCACTACGCGCTGGTGCGACCTGTTCTGCGACATTATTCCTGCTAACGGCGGCAAGGACCTGGGCGTGGCGGCGACGCTGGAGCGCCTGGGTGTCGACGCGAGCGAGGCGATTGCCTTTGGCGATGGCGAGAACGACCTGTCGATGTTCTCGGCCGTGGGCACAAGTGTGGCCATGGGCAACGCGCAGG